>JADKKK010000018.1 GCA_016720545.1 Myxococcales bacterium | reverse complement strand
CCCACGAACACGCGGCGGTCGCCGCGCTGCACGACGAGGTCGGGCACGACGAGGCCCGCGCCCGGCAGGTGTACGAGCTCGGCCGAGAGCGCGCACCTCGCACCGCACGCCTCCGCGAGCGGCTCGAGGCCCGCGAGGAGCTTGCTCACGTCGTCGGCGACGCCGGCCGCGGCGACCGGGCTCGCGGCGCGGGTGGGCGCGCCCGTGCCTCCCGCCAAACGCAGCTTGAGCGGCGCGCGCTCCTTGCCCCACAGCACGTCGGCCTCGAGCTCGTACGCCGTGAGGCGCTCGAGCGCGGGCACGAGCATGGCGAAGCCCAGGCCGTACCGCGTGACCGACTCGAACAGGCTGAACGGACCGTCGATGACGAGCGAGAAGGCGCCCTCGCCCGTGGCCTCGATCTCGAAGAGGAGCTTGTGGAATTTCAGTGTACGAAAGAACGCCCTCACCTCGCCCGCGTCGCGCGTCGTCACGGTACACACCGCGCGGGTCGCCCGGAGCAGCGCGGCCTGCGCCTGCGCCGCGGCGAACCCCTCGACGAGGGTGTCGCCCGAGAGGGCCGGTCCGCTCGTGAGCGTGTCCGCGTCGCGGAGATCGGAGAAGAGCCCCGCGTCGAGCGCTGCCGGCGAGAGCCCGAGCGTCGCGGCCACCGACGCGACGACGACCTCGCGATCGAGGCTCATGCCGTCGGCGAGCGCGGCCCGGGCCGCCGCCGCGGTGGTGAACAGCGCGCGGCGGAGCTCGACGGGATCGTGGGCGCTGGCCGACGAGAAGTCGCAGGCGTCGAGAACGAGCTTGCGCAGCGCGAGGACGACGCGGCGGTCGAGCGCGCCGCCGTCGAGCGCATCCCACGCGGCGATCAGGCGCTCGCGGCTCTGCCCCACGTGCGCTCGGGCCTCGCGGATCAGCGCCGCGGCCAGCCGGCGGGCCAGGGGCTCCTCCTCGGGCCGCAGCGCGCGCAGGCGCAGCTCGCCCTTGTAGCGCCGCGCCACGACGAGGTCAGCGGTAAGCACTGTGCTCCCGCCGGCGCTCGCTCGTGAAGGTCTCGCCGGTCGCCTGCGTGACGAGCTCGTAGAGCACCGCGCGCTTGTCTTGCCCCTTGCGGAGCACACGCCCCAGCCGCTGCACGTGCTCGCGCACCGACCCGGAGCCGGAGAGCACGATCGCGACGTTGGCCTCGGGCACGTCGACGCCCTCGTTCAGCACGCGCGACGTGGCGATCACGCCGTAGCGCCCCTCGCGGAGCCCCGAGAGGACCTCGGCGCGCTCCTTCACCTTGGTCTGGTGGGTGATCACGGGGACCAGAAACCGCCGAGAGAGCGTGTAGGCCGTGGCGTTGTCTTGGGTGAAGAGGAGCACACGATCGCGCCGGTGCTCGTGGAGCAGGTGCTCGGTGTACGCGAGCTTGCCGCGCGCGGAGAACGCGAGCTCTCGCTGACGTCGGTAGCCGGCCATCGCGCGGCGGCCGTCCTCGGTGCGGGCCGAGAGCATGACGAACTCGGCGAAGCCGCGCGGATCGCCCATGCGGATGTGGTTCATCGAGAGGAACTCTCGGTAGAGCTTCCGCTCTCGCTCGTACTCCTCGCGCTCGTCCGGATCGAGCTCCACCCCCACCTGCTCGGTCTCGTATTCGGCGAGGTAGTCCCCGGCGAGCTCGACGATGTCGCGCCGGTAGACGAGAGGCCCGACGAGCGCGTCGAGGAGCGCCTCGCGACCGTCGGTCCGCTCAGGCGTCGCCGTGAGCCCGAGGCGAAACGGCGCGAGGCACTGCTTGGCCGCGAGCGAGTAGGCCGCGCTGGGCAGGTGATGGCACTCGTCGAACACCACGAGGCCGAAGCGCGCGCCCAGACGATCCATGTGGATGTACGCGGAATCATAAGTGGAAACAGTGATCGCGCGGACGTCGTGCTCGCCGCCGCCGAGGACCCCCACCTCCTGGCCGAACGTGGCCGCGAGCAGCCCGTGCCACTGCCGGACGAGGTCGAGCGTGGGGGCGAGCACCAGCGTGGCGCGGCGCTTCTCGGCGATCGCCATCACGGCGACGTGCGTCTTGCCCGCGCCGGTGGGCAGCACGACCACGCCGCGCCCACGCTCGCGCAGCCACGCGGTGATCGCCTCGCGCTGGAATGGGCGCGCCTCGCGGTGGACCCGCGGCTCGGCGTCGAGCTCGGGGTACGCGCGCGCCTCGTCGACGAAGGTCACTTTGTCGCGCACGAGCGCGCGCACGAGCTGCGCGTAGGCGACCGCAGGCGCGCGATGACACGCGGTGCGCGGATCCCACACGAGCCCCTCGAGCGGCGCGGTGAGGCCCCGCACCTCCAGCGTCCCCGCAGAGAACGCGAGCGTGATCGACGCGCGTGCGCCGGCCTCACCCGCTGCGCTCAGGGGCACTCCTGACCCACCGACGGATCCGGGTTACCGTAGCTGACCCCGACCTGCTCGCCGTCGCTCTCGACGAGGATGTCGGTGATGGAGGCGGCGCCACCTTCGGCGGAGGCGGTCTTGACGAGCTTCGCGCCTCGCACCTTCGCCGTCGCGCTCACCATTTCGTGACGCTATCACGGCCCGTGGGCGGAGGGCGCGCCCGATCGGCCAGGTTCAGTGACGCCCCGCGCTCGTCGACCCCCGCGCCACAACGTCGACCATCGCGTCGATGACCCTGAGCATCGCGTCGCGCCTCAGCCCCTGCGCGGCGAGGCGGCGCGTGAGCTCCTCGGCGAGCTCGCGCTCCCGCGGGATCGCCTCGGGCTCGCCGACGCCGTCGCCCCCGGGCCCGCCGCCCGCGTCGCCGAGCGCGCGCCCGGCGCTGGTCGGCTCGTCCAGGTCGGCGGGGTGGCGTGCCGGATCGGGCCGGGTGCGCCCTAGCTCGACCGTCAGCGTGAAGTCGCCGATCTGCAAGATGTCGTCGGGCCCCAAGGCCGCAGGCGCCCGGAGGGGCACGCCGTTCACGACGGTGCCGTTCTTGCTGGTCAGATCGCGGAGCCAGAGCTGGCCGTCACGGAGCTGAAGGGTTGCATGCCGCTTGGAGACGCGTGGACAGAGGAGCACGACGTCGTTCTCCGGGGCTCGCCCGAGGGTGATGACGCCCTCCCCGTGAAACGTCTCTCGACGAGAGTCGCCGCCGCGCCGACGCAACGAGATCGTGGTGGCCATTCCGTGGGATCGTAGCGGAGCCCCCGGGTGCAGGCGACTCGCCAGCGCGGATGGGCCCGACGGGCAGGCGCTGCAAAAAAGCGGGCGGTCCCGCGCCGTTCCGCTTGACCTCGCTCGAGGACGTGGATTCCCTTGCGAGCCATGGACCCGTACGCACCGATCGCAGGCATCTCCCTCGAGCTCTACGCCGAGCTCTCCGCCGACGTCTCCGACCACCTGAACGACGCGAACGCCCAGATCGAGATCGTGGGCAAGAAGGGCATCACGCGGGGGAGCTGGGACGCCGCGAAGGCCGGCTGGACGGCGCGCATGCAGGACATGTCCCTCATGGGTCAGGTCGCGATGCGCTACATGCCGCTCTACCAGGCGGCGCTCGCGAAGAAGTCCGGCGGCAAGCCCCAGGTCACCTTCGAGGAGTACGTCGCCATGAGCGGCGCCGCGAAGGCCATGAGCGTCGAGGGGATGCTTGCATTCTACAAGCTATCCATGAGCGACTGGACGATGATCGCGGGCGACTGGAGCTCGAAGATCCCGCTGGACATGGGCCGGTACGGAATGTTCGGCATGCTGGTCGAGCAGGAGGGCGCGCGCATCGCGCAGGGCGGCCCGCCGAAGCCCGTCCAGATCGCCCGCGGCGGAGACGGCGGCGCGACCGGCGGCCAACCGCAGCAAGCGCAGGGCTATCCCCAGCCGGGCTACCCCCAGCAGCCCCAGGGCTACCCGCAGCCGGGCTACCCCCAGCAGCCGGGCTACCCCCCGCAGCCGGGCTACCCCCAGCAGGTCCCGGCGTTCCAGGTGCAGGCCGCGAACCTCGGCGCGGCCGTGGGCGGCGCGCTCGGCTCGTTCGGCTCCGCGCTCGACTCGTTCGCGACGAGCGCCGTCGGCGGGTTCGCCGTGGGGACGCCCGTCCTCGTGCTGTGGTCGGACGGCCAACGCTACCCGGCCACGATCACGCAGATGGGAGGCGGTCAGTACAACTGCGCGTTCCCCGACGG
Source organism: Myxococcales bacterium (assembly GCA_016720545.1). Classification (NCBI taxonomy): domain Bacteria; kingdom Pseudomonadati; phylum Myxococcota; class Myxococcia; order Myxococcales; species Myxococcales bacterium. The sequence continues at coordinate 144,629 of JADKKK010000018.1, read as the reverse complement.
CCGGCAGGTGTGGGTCCCGGGCCACGCGGTCTCGCTGCGTAGGTAGCCCGTCCTACAAGGCGGGCAGCCGATGCACTTGTCGGCGCGAGGAGCGCGTTAGCAGCCCGTTGATTTACTCCCGTCGCCCGTCGCCGCCGCATCCCGACCGCCGTCGTTGCGATCCTGCGGTGCGTGCTCACCTAGCCGCGCGGCGCGGTGTCTGCGCGGCGCGACCCGCGGGGATGAGGCGACGAGGTCAGCGGCCCTTGGCGAACACCATGAGCCCCACGCGCCCGCCCCCCTTCGTGGCGGTGACCTCCACGCGGTAGGGGATCGCGATCGGCGAGATGGGGCAGATCGGCGCGGGCACGCGACCGATGGCGGCCAGCTGCCCGCGGCCCTTGCCCGCTTCCATGGTGAAGAACGGCGGGAGCAGCAGCTTCACCTCGAGCTCAGAGACGACCCCCGGGACCCCCGCGGCGAGGAACGTGTAGCAAGTGTTCGGCTGGAGGTTGAACACCATTCCCGACTTCTGGCCCTCGGCGAGGTCGACGCGCAGCACCTGAGACTCGGGCAGCGCGCCCTTTTGTGCGTACTTGAGCGCCTGCTGCCGCAGGGCCACCTCGATCCCTTGATCGATGATGTCAGGCGTGACGCGGGGAGCGGGGTCGCCTGGGGGCGTGTTGGCAGACGGGACGCTGCTCGCCGCAGACGTCGAGGGCCCTGGGATGGGCGCCGAGGCCTCCCCCGGGGAACCCGCGTCCGGCGACCCGAGCGCCGCGTCGGGGCAGCCCATGCCCACACAGAGCGGCGGTCCCCCGAACTGCTCGTGTCGAGCGCACGCCTCCAGGGCGGATGCGGCGGGGACGGCGGCCGCGAGGGCGAGGGCGGCCGCGAGGCGGCGGCGAGGACGGTTCATCACGTGGACTCCGGTGGCAAGCGACCGGGGCCCACTAAAGCACCGATTATGGAGAACGGCCGAGGATTTCGCCCGGCCGGCCCCCCTCGCGCCTTCGTAGCGGGCGCGAGGGCTCGCTCCTCGGAGGCGCGGCCGACGCGGCGGCAGACGCCCGCCCTTCGGTCGGATGGCACCGACACGCCGCTCGCCGCAGGCTCGTCGCCGGTTCCCACGGGCGGGAGAACCTTGTAGGGTCACCGACGTTCAAAGCAGGCGCCGACCCGCTCAAGCGATCGGCGCGGCCGTGAACCGTCCCCCGGAGGCTCGATGCAACGCTCTTCCCGTCTTCGCTCGATCTTGATTTTCTCGGTGTTCGCGTCCGTGCCTCTGCTGGTCGGCTCGGGCTGCAAGAAGGACCCGCCGCCCGCCGTCGTCGACGCCGCGCCGCCGCCGCCGCCCGATCCGGTGGACGCCGCGCCGGTGGAGATCGCGCCGATGGAGGAGGACGCAGGCGCCGACGCCGCGGACGCCGCCGAGGCCGGCAAGAAGGGACCCTACGTCAACCCGAACGTGGCGCGCCTTCGCCAGTGCTGCGGACAGCTCCGCGCAGAGGGCAAGCGGCTCGGCCTCTCGCCCGAGGCTGGCTTCTTCACCGGCGCGGCCGCTCAATGCGACGCGATGGCCGCCCAGGCGGGCCCCTCGGGCACCGCGCCCGAGCTCGGCGTGCTGCGCACCGCCCTCCAGGGGCGCGTGCTTCCGGCGGCCTGCGGCCGCTTCTAACCACCTGAAACCAAAGCGTATTCCACTCACCCCCGGCGGCGTGCGGGCGCCGGGGGCGGTGGCGCGCGCGGTCGAGAGACATCTCGCGCGGTCGCAGGTACGCTGGCGCGATGGCGGACAAGCTCTCTCGCGGTGACAAGGTGTGCGTGCTGACCTCCGGCGGCGACGCGCCGGGCATGAACTCGGCGTTGCGAGGGCTCGCGCGCGTGGGCGCGGAGCTCGGGCTCGAGATGGTCGGCGTCGAAGACGGCTACGAGGGGCTGCTCGATGGGCGGTTCGCGCCGCTCGACATCCGCGCGCTCGACGAGGCGTCGCGCCGCGGCGGCACGATGCTCGGGACGGCCCGCAGCGCCCGCTTCCGAACCCCCGAGGGCCAGGCCACGGCGAAGCGCGTGCTGCGCGACTCGGGCACCGCGGCGCTCATCGTCATCGGCGGGAACGGCTCGCTCACCGGGGCGACGGTGCTCGAAGGCTGCGACGCTGCACGTGGCCCGCTGCGCGTCGCGGGCCTGCCGGCGTCGATCGACAACGACCTCGGCGGCACGTCGATGGCCATCGGCGTCGACACCGCCATGAACACGATCGTCGAGGCGTGCGATCGCATCTGCGACACCGCGCGCGCCCACAAGCGCGTCTTCCTCGTGGAGGTGATGGGCCGCGATTGCGGGTACCTCGCGATGACCGCGGGGGTCTCGGCCGGGGCGGACACGGTGCTGGTGCCCGAGAGCGATCGCACCGACGACGAGCTCGTCGCGCAGGTCTGCCACACGATCGAGCGAGCGCACGCCGAGGGTGATCGGCGACGCCGGGTGCTCATCCTCAAGTCGGAGGGCGTGAAGATGCCCACCGCGCTGCTGAAGGAGCGCGTCGACGCGCGGCTCGCGAGCGAGCACCACGACGTGGACTCGCGAGTGACCGTGCTCGGCCACGTGGTGCGCGGCGGCACGCCGTCCGCGTTCGACAGGCTCCTCGCCGTGCGGTTGGCGAACGCGGCGGTTCGCGGCCTCTTCGACGGGCGCTCCGGCTTCATGGCCGGCTGGGTCGGGCCCGGGGTGACCACGCCGCCCTGCCCCTACGATCCGTACGTCGTGCTCGTGCCGCTCGGCGAGATGCTGGCCGAGACCGAGAAGCTCCACCGCGGCGAGTCGGCGCTCGCGATGTGGCGCAAGCGCGTGTACCGCGAGGTCGAGTCGGCCCTCGAGCGCTAGTCTCCTGGAAGCGTGATCCCTTCCAGAAGTCGCGCGGCTCGGCCTTCGCCACAAGGGAGCGAGGGGGTGTCCCGTTTTCGGCGGCGGTGGGAGGATACTCATGTTCGAGGGTCGGCGTTCTCGCGCGGTCACACCCGAAAAACCACTGTCCCCTGAGCGCAAAAGCGCCGCCTCCACCGCGCGGAACGACGTCCGAGTTGAGGACGGGCCCGCCGCCGCCGAAAACGGGGCACCCCATCGCTCCTCGGCATGACACCGAAGACCGGACTTCTGATACGAACCACGACTCCAGGGGACTAGCTAAGGGGCGTAACCACCGCAGGTTCAGGCGCGGTCTCGGCGGGCTCATGCGCCGCGCAGGTGGTCGTACCCCGCGGCCTCGACCTCGCGCTCGCGGCCGTCGACGACCACGGCCACCCCGGCGCCCGCCTGCACACGGCCAATCGCCACGAGACCTCCCGGCAGCGCCCCGTCCACGCCGACGAGCGCGCTCGGGGCACACGCGAGCACCACGTAGTCCTCGCCGCCCCGGAGCGCCGCCTCGAGAGGTCGCTCGCCGAGTCGACGAGCGGCTACCTCGAGGGCGCGCCCACCGCAGGCGACCAGGGCCTCGGCGTCGAGGACGAGGCGCACGCCGCTGCGCGCCGCCAGTCGCGAGGCGTCGAGCGCGAGGCCGTCGGACACGTCGATGGCCGCGGTGGCGCCTCCCAGCCAGCCCGCGAGGTCGTAGCGCACCCGCGGCCGACGAAAACACTGGCGCGCAGGCTCGACGTTTTCCCCATCAATTTCGAGCATATACGAAAGAAGACCGAGCCTAACCAGCCCCAGCGGTCCGGTCGCCCAGACGAGGTCCCCCGGGCGCGCTCCCTCCCTCCGCACCGGCGCGACCGCGCGGCCGAGCACCGTCGTCGTCACGGACAGCGTCGCGCCGCGCGAGAGGTTGCCGCCGATCACGGGGGCGGAGGCCTCCCGCGACGCGTCCCGCTGCCCGCGCGCGAGCGCCTCGACGTCGGCCTCGGTCGTGCGAGGGTCCAGCGTCAGCGCCGCCAAGGCCGCGATGGGAGTCGCGCCCATCGCGACCACGTCGCTCGCGGCCGAGGCGAAGGCGCGATAGCCGATGTCCTCGTAGCTGAGCCACTCGCGGCGGAAGTGCACCTCGTCGACCTGGGCGTCGACGGTCCACACGAGCCGCGATCCCGGGCTCCGGAGCACGGCGCAGTCGTCACCGATCCCGAGCTCGACCTCCGCGCCCCGAGGCACCTCGCCCAGCGCCGCCGCGACGCGCGCCAGCAACGCCTCCTCGCCGGTCACGGTCTCCCCCACCCCCTGGGGCTGTTCAAACGGTGGCGGTCCGGTACAGAATCGTTCGCGCTCGCGTTCTCGCGCGCCCTCGCGCTCTCCCACACGACACCCGGGCGCGGCCGCGCATGGCCGCGCGCGCCCACGGAAAAGGACTGCCCCGTGCTGAAGGCCAATGACGACGCCCCTAAGCTGACCCTCCACGGCGACGACGGGAAGGTCCACGAGGTCGGGGGAGCGCCCGGCACGGTCATCGTCTATTTCTACCCCAAGGACGACACGCCGGGGTGCACGACCGAGGCGAAGGAGTTCTCGGTCGCGGCCTCGCGCTTCGCGGAGGCGGGGGCCGTCGTGTACGGGGTGTCGAAGGACTCCGTCGCGAGCCACTGCAAATTCCGCGACAAGTACGGGCTCTCGGTCCGCCTGCTGTCCGATCCCGACCTCAGCGCGCACACCGCCTTCGGCGCGTACGGCGAAAAGACGATGTACGGGAAGAAGGTCATGGGGACGATCCGCAGCACATTCGTGCTCCGCGACGGCAAGGTGGCGAGGGTGTTCCCCAAGGTGAAGGTGGCGGGCCACGTCGACGCCGTGCTCGCCGCTCTCGCAGAGCTCGCGCAAGGCGGCGGCGCCAAGCAGGCCGCCAAGGCCCCCCGCGGGGCCAAGCAGGCCGCCAAGGCCCCCGCCGCCAAGAAGCGCCGCGCGGAAGAATGATGCCTCTCCCGGAGGTCACGCTGGTCTGGCTCGACGGGGGTGGGCAGGTCGAGTCACGCGCTAGGCCGGACGCGGCGCAGGCTCGCGCGCTCGAAGCCTGGGCCACCGCGCGGGGCGTGCGCCTCGTAGGCCTCGCCCAAGAGACGCGCGCGCCCCTCCCCTACTCGGCCCCGGTCGTGGCGTCGATCGAGACCTCGCTCACCCGCGGCCAAGACGCGATCGCGTCGCTCGACGGGGCGACCGCGGACGAAGCGCTCGGGGCAGCGGAGACCGCGCTCGCCGCCCACGCCGAGCTCCCGCAGGCGCCCTTCCTGCTGGCCGAGGTCCTCCGCGCCCGCGCGCTCCGCGCGACCCGACTCGCGCCGCCGAACGAAGCCGCGGCCAGGGCGGCGCTGGCCGAGGCGCGCGGCCTCGACGGGGGCCGCGTCCCCGGGCTTGGCGATCCACCGGAGGCGCCCGGCCCAACCGCCGCGACCGTCGCGATCGACCTCGTCGCGAGGCTCGCCGCCGACGACGCGCTACTGCTCGACGGGCGGCCGCTCCGCCCGGGCCCCACGAACCTGGAAGTGAGCCCCGAAGGGGCGAACGGAGGTCGGTGGCGAGCCCGAGCCGAAGGCGAGGTGGCGCGCATGAACGTGACGCCCGGGCGCCACCAGCTGGCGCTCGTGTCGAGCGGCGCCCTCGTGTGGGCGCGGTGGCTCACGGCGTCGGAGGGGCTCCGCGTGGCGGTCCCGGTCGTGCGCACGGCCTGCGCACCGCGCGACCTCGCGGAGACGCGGATCCAGAGCGGCTTGGCGCACCCGCCGCCCGGGGCGCTGTGCGGGCGCTGGGCGACGGCGCGGGCGGCAGGCCCCGACGTAGAGCTCGCGACGTGCACGGGCAGCGTCTGCGCTCCCCTGGTCGCGTGGCGGGTGCGCGCGCCCGAGGCGCCGCTCGCCCCACGCTACGTGGACCAGGGCTTCCCAACGTGGGCCAAGTGGACCACGGCAAGCGCCGTCACCGCCATCCTCGCGGGCGTGGTCCTCGTGGCCTCCGGGGCGTTCGAGGCTGCGCCGCGCACGACGCGCTTCACCTACGGTGGCCTGGTCGAGCGCTGACGCGCGTCGGCGACCCGAGAGAAAATGGCGCCACCCCACGATTTCGGGAAGAGCCGCATCGCGGCGCCTGTCCTCTCCGCGGACCCCGGCGGCGACGCCGCTAGCCGAAAGGAGCCCCAACAGCCCCGCCACCGAACCTCTCTCCCGTTGTGTCCCGTTGTGTCCTGTTGTGTCCCGTCGTTGTCCCGTCGGGTCCGCGGGGACGCGCGGCCCCCAAGGCCGACGTCCCCGCTCGTTTCTTTTGGACCTCGCTCGGCGCGCCGGCCGCATGGTTGCGGACCCGCAGGGTCGTCGTTACCGTGACGAGAGCGCGAGATCCTTCCGGATCGCCCCACGTAGTAGACTGGCTGCCGCGCTCACGACGCTGCCCCCAAAGGAACCGCACCCCATGGCGCATGGCCCCGATCTCGATTTCGCTTCGTTCGTCAACCACATGAAGGGCGAGCGCGTGGGGGGTGGCCCCGAGTCGAGCGGCCACGACTACAGTTACATTCTCGATCGGCAGACCCGGGCCGCGTTCGAGAAGGTCCGACCGGTCGAGCTCGTCGTGGCTGCGACCGTGCGGATGTTCAAGCAGGTCTGGCGCGGGCAGCTCCTCGGCAGCACCGTGAAGGTGAGCGAACGTCAGTTTTCCCGCATCCACAGCATCACGCGCCACTGCGCCGACACGCTGCACATCGCGCCGCCCACGGTCTACCTCGTCTCGGATCCGCGCCTCAACGCGGCCACGTACGGCACCAACGACGACGCCTTCATCATCGTGCACTCGGCCCTCGCCGACGCGTACTCCGACGAGGAGCTGATGATGGTGATCGGGCACGAGTGCGGCCACATCCACAACTCCCACGTCGTGTACCTCACCGCGCTCCACTACCTGACGCGCATGGCGGGGGTCTTCTTGTGGTGGGCCGTCGAGCCGGCGGTCATCGCCCTGAACGCGTGGTCGCGCCGCGCCGAGATCACCTGCGATCGCGCGGGCATGCTGTGCAACCCCGACCTCAACACTTCGTCGCGCGCGCTCGCGAAGCTGGTCGTCGGGTCTCGCAAGCTCTTCGAGGACTTCAACCTCGAGGCGTTCCTCGAGCAGTACGAAGAGGGCAAAGACAGCATCGGTCGCCACATGGAGAACTTCGCGACCCACCCGTACCTGCCCAAGCGCATCCTCGCGATGCGCACGTTCGCCGAGAGCGAGCTCTATCGGAAGGCGGCGAAGCTCCCCGCCGGTGGACTTTCGATGACCGAGGTCGACGACCGCGTCCGCGCGTTCCTGAAGGACGACGCCTGACGAAGTCGTTGCGCTCCTCCCTTGGCCGATCGACCATCGGCCTCCCCGCTCGTCCGCGCCGCGACCGCCCGACGCGCACCGGCTCCAGCTCTCTGGGCGCCACAGCGCCACCCGCTCACGCGGTGACACCATCCGAAACACGAGGGATCCCCACGTCATGATGCTCGAGGCATTTTTCGAACGAAAAGGCGAAGTGAAGAAGGCGCTCTCGGCGCTGAGCGACGTGGCGGAGAAGGTGGGCGCCAAGAGCCTTCGCGAGCGGGTCGAGCGCGATCTCGTGAAGAAGCTCGACGAAGACCGGTTCCACCTCGTGGTCGTCGGCGAGTTCAACCACGGCAAGTCGACGTTCGTGAACGCCCTCCTCGGTGAGGGCGCCCTCGCCGTCGGGGTCACCCCGACGACCGCGGCGATCCACCACCTGAAGTACGCGGAGGCCCCCGAGGCCCAGGTCGTCTACGCGTCGGGCAGACGGGAGACCATCCCCTTCGCGGACGCGAAGAAGTTCGCGGTCGGCGGGCCCGAGAGCCCCGAGAAGGTCGATTTCCTCGAGATCGGCTACCCCGCCCCCATCCTGAAGGAGCGCATCCTGCTCGTCGACACGCCCGGCGTGAACGACCTGTCGCTGCAGCGCTCCGACATCACGTACAGCTACATCCCGCGCGCCGACGCGGTGCTGTTCCTGCTCGACGCGGGTCAAATCCTGAAAGAGAGCGAGCGCATCTTCTTGCAGGACAAGCTGCTGAAGGCCTCTCGCGACAAGATCGTGTTCGTGATCACGAAGTGGGACATTCTCTCGGCCGAGGAGCAGACCGAGGCCCTCCACTACGCCAAGACGCAGCTCGCGAACCTGGTGAAGGACCCGCTCGTGTTCCCCATCAGCGCCGAGACCGCGCTCGCCGGCAAGGCCGGAGAGAGCGGCATGCCCGAGCTGCTCGCGCACCTCACCACGTTCCTCGCCGAGGAGCGCGGGCGCATCCTGCTCGACAACGCCCTCGGCGAGGGCGTCAACGTGGGCGCGCTCCTCGCCAAGGGCGTCGACGCCAAGCGACGCGCCGCCTCGATGAAGACCGAGGAGCTCCTCCGACGCATCAGCATGCTCGAGCAGGACCTCGCCGGGCAGGCAGGCAACATCGAGCAGCGACGCATCAAGATCCGCGAAGAGGTCGCGGGCATCAAGGTGGGCGCTCGCAAGGACCTCGACCGCTTCGTGGAGGACACCATCCGGCAGCTCCCGAACGTGATCGACGGCGCCAAGCAGGAGGATCTGAAGCAGTACCTGCCCGCGTTCCTCGAGGACACGTTCAAGAAGTGGGCCGAGGCCGAGGCCAAGGAGATCGGGGCCAAGCTCGAAGACCTCGCGGAGCGGACCATCGCGCTCGTCCGCGAGGATGCGAACGAGACCACGAAGCGCGTCATCGAGACGCTGGGTGGCGACGTCAAACGCCTCGACGTGCAGGTCGACACGTTCCGGTACGATGCGGGCATCGCGGCCCTCTTCGCCGTGGGGCTCGGCGTCATGTTCGTGAACGTGCTCGTGGGCGGCCTCCTCACCCTCGCGGCGCCGGTCCTCGCGCTCGTCCTGCGGGACCGTATCGATGCAGAATACAAGAAGCGAGCGAAGGAGCTCGCGCCCGATGTCGTCCGACAGGCCGCCGAGAAGGCCGCGCCCAAGCTCGACGAGATGATCGACGACTTCGCCGGCCGGCTCGACGCGTGGGTCGTGACGGCGGGCGAAGAGCTTCACCGCGAGGTGCTCGAGGTGCTCAGCGCCGCGAAGGTGCAGCGGGAGACCGGCGAGAAGGACGTCGCGCAGGTCCTGACGGAGGTCGAGACGCAGCAGGCGCTGCTCGACGAGGCGGTCAGCAACGTCGAACGCATTCGCGCGAGCCTCTGGCAGCCCGACAGGGTCCGGATCGCGACGACCGCCGCGGCGCTCCCTCCCCAGGAAGGGCCCCAGGTCGCCCCCGCCCCGCCCGCGCCGCCGGTCTGACGCGGTCCCTCGCCCGCGCGCGTCCGCGCGTGGGGTCGTGGACTGTCTGCGGCCGGTCGGGCTCGCGCTCGCCGCGGCGTCAGTGCCCGTCGGCTGCGGCGGGCGCGGGGACGAGCACCCGCTGCTCGCCGAAGCCTACCACCTGCACGGCGTCCGGCGGGAGCGAGCGGGATTTCGCCTCGGCGAGGAACCGCGCCAGCGCCGCCCCCGGCGCGTCGCTCGAGCTCACGAACGTGTCGCGGTGAATGGGCACGACGCGCCGTGCGCCGAGGTCGAGGAAGACCTGCACCGCCTCCTCGGGGCCTACGTGGCTCTTGCGCATGAACGTTCGCGGCTCCGCGGGCCCGATCGGGAGCAGGGCCAGGTCGATCCCGGGGAAGCGCCGGCCGGTCTCCACGAACGCCCGCTCGTCGTACGCGGTGTCGCCGCCGAAGTAGACGCGGAGCCCGTGGTATTCGACCACGTACCCCGTGGATGCATCCTGCATCCAATCGGCGTCGATGCCGTAGCGGAACCCCGGGTGGTGGACGGGCACAGCGGTGACGCGGAGGCCGTCGCGCTCCCAGGTCTCCCAGGTGCCGAGCTCGAACGCGTCGAACGAAAAGTCGGTGAGGTAGGTGAGCCCGCCGCGCGGGAGCGCGAGGTGTCGCACTTTGGTCTCGATGAGCTCGAGCGAGCCGAGCGACAGGTGATCGGCGTGCACGTGGGAGATGAGCACGGCGTCCACCGGCGGCAGCGCGCGCGGCTCGAGGCCTGGCTCGACGAGGCGCTTCGAGACCTGCCCCACCGTATCGGTGAACACGGGATCGGTGAGCAGCACCTTGTCGTCGAGCTGCACGAGCGCCGTGGCGTGGCCCACCCACAGCACCGAGAGGCGCGCGTCAGTGCGCAGAGGGTGGGCGATCTTGTTCGGCACACGCGCGGGAGTGCTGGCAAGCGTCGCGAGGTTCCTGGTGGCGATAGGGACGACGGCGCACCCCGTAGGCGCCAGCGCGAGCGCGGTCAGGAGCGCGAGCGCCAGGCGCCGCATCAGAAGTACCTCAGGCGGAGGGTGACGGCCGTCGACACCGGCGCGAGCGCCAGGTTCGGCGACGCGGACACCACGACCCCGAAGACGCCGAACACCGTGTAGAGCCCGGCCTCGTAGCGCGCCGCGCCTACCCCCTCGAACGAAGTGTAGGCCACGCCGACCGAGGCGCTCAGGTACTCGCCGCGGTGGAGCAGCGGTACCGTCGAGCGGACCCCGAGGTCGAGCAGGGTGGTCCCTCCGCGGTAAACCACCCACTCTGGCGACGCGAAGATCTCGATCGAGCCCGAGTGGCGCACCACCGGCTCGACCACGAGGACGCGCCATGGCGAGAGGCGGCGGTGGATGCCGAACGAGTAGAGCAGCGGGCTCACGTTCCACCGCACGCCGAAGCGCGCTCCCTCGGAGCCGACCACGAGCTCGGGGCTCGGCACGAACTGCGTCAGCAACCACACGAAGGTCGGCGCCACCTGGGCCTCCCGCGCGAGGTACGGGTCCTGGGACGGCGGTGAGAGGCCCACCACCGGGAGCGCTGGCGCGAGGGGCTCTGTCGGCGTCGTCGGTGTCGACGGTGTCGCCGCCGGTGCGGCGGGCGCTTCGGGCTCCGGCGGGTCGTCGTCGCTGTCCGCCCACGCGAGCCGCGGAGCGCCGAGGCCGAGCGCCAAGCCGAGCGCGAAGACACACGCCAGCCCGGTCGGCCGGCGTCGGGGGCGGGGCGCGTCGCTCATCGGCGAACGCGCTCGATGATGCCCGCGGCGCCGAGCTCGTCGAGCGCGCGGAGGCGGTCTTGAAAGCGTCGGGGATGCTTGCCGAGCCGCGCGGTCTTGTCCGCGATGCGGGTCGTCAGGAAGCGGAGACACGCGAAGCGGCTCTCGGCGTAGAGCCCGCGCCACTCGGCCTCGTCGAGGCGCCTCACAGACTCGTACCCCGAGAGCACGGCGCGCCCAAGGTCGAGATCGAGGCTCGATCCGTAGCACCAAGACTGCAGCACAACCGCGATATCATACACAAAAGCACCACCGTGACAGCTCTCGAAGTCGAGCAGCGCGGCGAGGCGATCGCCGTCGAAGAGCACGTTGTCGCGGAACAGATCGGCGTGAATGAGCCCGTGGGGCAGCCTCGCGTCGCGCGCGCGGTCGGCCAGACCGAGCTCCTGCTCCAGCCACGGCGCTAGCGCGCGCGCCTCGTCGTCGCCCACCTCGCCGAACCTCCGCGTGAGCCCGATGAGCGCGGCGACCGAGAAGCGGTCCGCGGGGAGCGCGAGGCCGGCGGACGCGAGGTGGAGGCGCGCGAGGGCCTCACCGACCTGCGCCGCGTGGCGCGTCGTGACCTCCGACTGGCGGAGCGTGACGCCACGGATGAAAGGAAACGCCACGAGGGGCTTGCCCTTCGCGATGGCGACGCACATGTCTGGCGAGCCCGACCGCCCGAGCGGGGCAGGCGTAGGCACCCCGCGGCGCGAGAGCTCGCCGAGCAGGAGCGCCTCCGCCTCGGCGCCCGTGAGCCCCTGCTGCTCGTAGAGTCGCAGGAAGAGCGATTCGCCCGAGCGCAGCCTGGCGACGCTGCTCGTGTTGACCGTGCCAGCCTCCACCGGGACCAACTGGAGGCCCTCGGTGTCTCTCCCGAGCGCGGTGAGCCACGGGGCCACGTCGTTGGTCGAGAGGGGCGTGCGAGTGGCCACGCCAGACTATCTTTCTCGATGGCCCTTTGATGCAACGGTTCTTTACGCCGTCGCGAAAAGGGTGCTATCTGCCGAGACGACAGCGCGCCCGGTGGCTCGGGGCTCTCGGCGCAGGGGGCGCTCTCGGATTGGCTTTCTTGCCAATCCCTTGTCTGGCCATGGACGCCCGGTTCATGGTTTTCCTTTCGGACGGCGCGCCGTCCTCGAGAAGTGAGCGCACCCCCATGGCGACGACGAAGAAGCCTGCAAAAGCGAAGGCCGAAGCCAAGCCGGAGAAGGCGGCGAGGGCCGCCAAGGGCGCGAAGGCCGACAAGGCCGGGAAGCCGAAGAGCGCCGACAAGGCCAAGGCGGGCAAGGCCACCAAGGCCACCAAGGCCACCAAGGCGGAAAAGGACTCCCCAAAGCGAAAGCTCGGACTCCGCGGCGCCGCGCCCTGGGCTGCCCGCCACGCCGCCAAACACGCCGCCGAGGCGCGTGCCCGGGCCGCCGAGCCGCCGCTCCCCGGGAGCGCTCGCGCCACCATCCGCACGCCACAGGGCGCCGAGGACATCAAGCAGCGCATCTCCGACCTGCACAACCAGCTCGTCGCGGTGAAGGGGTTCCGGAAGAACCTCAACAAAGGCTTCTACGACATCGGCCTCGTGCTGCGCGACATTCAGGCGAAGCGCCTCTACGAGGCGAAGGGCTTCGGGTCGTTCGAGGCGTTCCTCGAGCGAGAGATCGACCTCGGCAAGTCGACCTCGCTCCGCCTCATCCGCGTCGTGCAGACCTTCCACCGCGAAGCGGCCCTCGAGCTCGGGATGGATCGGCTCTTCATGGCGCTCCTCGCGATCGAGGCCGGCGACGCCGCGCCGGACGCGCGACCGTCGGGCAAGATCCCGCCCCCGCCCTTGTCCTCTTCGGTGCTCCCGCTCAAGCCGCCCGGGCGCTGAAGCGCCGGGGGTGCGACGGCTCGTGCGGAGCGAGCCCGGGCTCACCTCGCCCGAGCCCGCGCGGTCGATCCAGAGCGCGCGATCGATCAGGTCCCGGCTCGCGGCACCGACACCGTGACCGTGGTGCCGCGGCCGCGTTCGGTGTGGATCCGCACGTCCCCGCGGTGCTGGTCTACGATCTTGCGCACGATGCTGAGGCCGAGCCCCGTGCCGGCCTCCTTTGTGGTGAAGAACGCGTCGAACACGCTGCCCAACACCTCGCTCTCGATGCCCTGCCCGGTGTCGACGATCGAGGTCTCGACGCGGTCGTCGCACACGACGACGCGCGCGGTGACGGTGCCCCCGCCCTTCATCGCCTCGAGCGCGTTGACCACGAGGTTCACGAGGACCTGCTTCAGCTTCTCGGCGTCGCCGAGGGCGACGGCCCCGTCGCGCGGCACCTCACGGACGAACGTCACGCCGCGAGCTTCGGCGGACTCACGCTCCAGGGCGAGCACCTCGTCGAGCACAGTCGGCATGTGCACGGGCTCACGCGCGATGCCCCGCGGGCGCGCGAGCTCGAGGAACTCGGTGAGCAGCCGGTTGAGCCGCCCGATCTCGGAGCCGACGATCGCGGCCCGCGTGCGCAGGCCCGCGCGCTGCTCGTCGTCGGCCGCGACCTTCCCTACGTCGCGGCCGAGCAGGTGCAGCTGCAGGAGCGCGGCGTTCAACGGGTTGCGGATTTCGTGGGCGAGGTTCAGCGCGAGCGCGCCCATGGCGGACAGCGCCTCGGCGTCCGCGGCGCGCTTCTCGAGGGCGAGCCGCTCGGTCACGTCGATGCCGATCGCGTAGACCATCGAGTCCTCGCCGCGCGACAGGTGCCAGCGGACGCGCGTTCGGGTCGTGTCGAGCTCGCTCGTCGGGCCGAATCCGGTCACCACCTCCAGCGCGCGAGCGCGGCGCGCCTCGCCGTCCATCCAGGCCTCGGTACCCGCCCGCGCGCGGGCGAGGCCCTCCTGCAGGCGGACGCGGCCCTCGGACGTGATCCAGAGCTCGACGAGCGGCTTCCCGAGCGCCTCGTCGGGAGACACGCCGGCTAGCGTCGCCGCGCGGCGATTGAGCAGCGACACGCGGTCGTCCCCGTCGAGCGCTACGAAGAGCACGCTCGTGAGCTCGACGAGATCCCGGTAGCGGCGCTCGAGCTCGTCGCGCTCCCGCTTCAAGGCCACCTTCGCGAACGCCTGCTCGACGGTCGCGAGCAGCTCCTCGGGACGGAACGACTTGAGCACGAACGCGAACGCGCCTCCGCGAAGCGCGCCCATGGCCGCGTCGAGCGTGGCGAAGCCGGTGACGAGCACGACCTCCGAGAACGGGGCGCGCTCGCGGAGCGGGCCGATGAGGTCGACGCCGCTGACGTCGGGCAGCTTCACGTCCACGATCGCGACGTCGAAACCCTCCGCGTCGGCGAGCGCGAGGGCCTCTGCCCCGTGGGTCGCCGTGACGACCTGAAAGCGCGGGGAGTGGTCGTCGGCGCGCGCGGTCGACAGCACGTCCTCGAGGGCGCCGGCGAGCTCGGCGTTGTCATCGACGATGAGCACCCGCCCGCGCGCGGTCCGGGACGAGGCGAGGGCCGCGAGCGTGGGCAGCGCGGGCGCGCTCATGACGCCTCGGGGGCGGCGAGGAGCTTCGTGAGCAGCTCGTTGGCCAGCGCAGGGTTCGCGCGCCCGCCCGTCTCTTTCATGACCTGCCCCACGAAGTACCCGAACAGCCCGACCTTGCCGGCCCGGTACTGCGCGAGCTGCTTCGGGCTCTGCGCCACCACCCGCGCGCACACGCTCTCCAGCTCCCCGCGATCGGAGAGCTGCCGCATCCCGAGGCGCTCGGCGAGGGCCACCACGTCGACGGCGCGCGCGCCAGCAGGGCCGCTCGCGTCGCGGGTCTGCTTGTAGAGCTCCTTGGCCTGCTTCCCGCTGAGCGTGCCCTCGGCGACCAGCCCGAGCAGCGCGACGAGCGACGACGGCGCGAGCGGGAGCTCGGCGCGGACGCCATGCGTCACGACGTCGGCGAGCACCTCCGACAAGAGGAAGTTCGCCAGCGCCACGGGGGCGGCGCCCAAGGCGACACTTGCATCGAAAAAGCTAGCGATGGCGGGATGTTGCGTAAGCACCTCCGCGGCGGATGGCGCGAGCGCGAGCGCCGCCGTGTACCTCGCCCGCTTCGCGGCGGGGGTCTCGGGCAGGCTCGCGCGGAGGGACGACAGGAGGCCATCGTCCACCACGAGCGGGAGGAGATCGGGCTCGGAGAAGTAGCGGTAGTCTTGCGCCGTCTCCTTGCTTCGCATGGAGAACGTCGTCTCGGTCTTCTCGTCCCAGCCGCGGGTCTCGTGCACGACGCGGCCGCCGCTCGCGAGCACCGCCGCCTGCCGCGCCGCCTCGTATTCGATGGCGCGCTCGACGAAGCGGAACGAGTTCATGTTCTTGATCTCGACGCGCGTGCCGAGCTCCGCGGCGCCGCGCGGCCGCACCGACACGTTCGCGTCGCAGCGGAAGCTCCCCTCCTCCATGTTGCCGTCGTTGACGCCCGCGAAGACGAGCAGCTCCCGCAGCGCGCGGAGGTAGTCGGCCGCCTCGCGGCCCGACGAAAGATCGGGGCGCCCGACGATCTCGATGAGGGGGGTGCCGGCCCGGTTGAGGTCGACGAGGCTCCGCGCACCGTCGTGCACGTTCTTCCCCGCGTCCTCCTCCATGTGCACGCGCTCGATTCGCGCGCGCTTCCGGCCCCGCGCCGTGGCGATCTCGAGCCCGCCGCCGCTCGCGAGCGGCTGCTCGAACTGGCTGATTTGGTAGCCCTTGGGGAGATCCGGGTAGAAGTAGTTCTTGCGCGCGAACCGCGACTCCGCGGCCACGTCGGCGCCCAGAAGCAGGCTCGCGGTGATGGCGAGCTCGACCGCGCGTCGGTTCAGCATGGGGAGGGCGCCGGGCAGGCCGAGGCACGTGGGACACACGTGGGTGTTCGGCGGTGCCCCGAACGCGGCCTGGCACGCGCAGAACAGCTTCGTCTGCGTCAGCAGCTGGGCGTGCACCTCGAGGCCAACGACGACCTCTAACGCTTCCTGGCTCATGCCGCGTCTTTACCAGAAACTTGGCCCAGAGCCCCGCCCGTGCGAGGTTCGCGCCATGTCCGGCAGCCACGTCGACCGCGCGATCGAGCGGCTCCTGCCCGTCGCGATTCTCGGCGTCGCCTTCGTCTCCGTGCCGCTGCTCATCCTGAAGCCGGAGGGGCTGCCGCGCATGCGCTCGCTGGATCGGGAGCTCACGCAGGTCGAGGCCGAGAACCAGGAGCTGCGGCGCGACGTCGCGAGGCTGCGGATCGAGGTCGCGGAGCTGCGCGACAACCCGGCAGCGGTCGAGCGCATCGCGCGGTCCAAGCTCGGCCTCCTCCGCAAGAGCGAGGTGGTCTACCAGTTCGGCAAGGGGCATCTGTGAGCGCGCCCCCGAGCTTCGCTCCCTCAGCGCACTTGCGCGTGGTGTAGAGTCCCCCCCGTGGCGGTGGAGTTCGCGAAAGGGCTCGTGGTCTCCGAGGTGCTGAGCGCCGACGGACTGGAGCGCGCGCTGTTCGTGGCGGCGTCGAACGATTCGCCGCTGGAGCACGCCCTGCTCGACACCGGAGCGCTCACCGCCGAGAAGCTGGAGGCGGAGCTCAGCCGCGCGGACGCGCCCTCCATCCAGGGGCTCGAGGCCGACATCGACCTGCTCGACCGGCTCCCCGCGGGCCTGTGTACGCGGCTCCTCGTCGTGCCGCTGCGATTCGACGAGCGCTCCAACACGGTCGATCTCGCCGTGGTGAACGCGTTCGACGCCCACGCCGCCGAGGAGGTCGCCTTTCACCTCGGCGCGAACGTCGTGGCCATGCGCGCGTCGCTCGAGCAGGTCGAGAGCGCCCTGCGCGATCGCCCGAGCTACGCCCAGATCCTCAGCGCGCGCCCCGAGAAGGTCGCGGCGCGCCCGCGCATGCGCGACGAGACGCCACCGCCCGATCCGACCTACTCCGTGCGCCGCACGCCGATGTGGGGCCCTGGGCTCCTCAGCGGGACCCCGCGGGAGGAGCCGTCGGAGATCCCGATCCCGCTGACCCGCCGCCGCAGCACGTTCGCCCCTGCCCTCGATCCGCTCGGGGACGAGAGCGTCGCGAGCATCACCTACTCGCGCCTCGGCGGCGGTCTCTCTCTCCCGGACGCGGAGCTCGTACGTTCGCGCAGCTCGGTGCCCGTGGGGCTCCCCGAGCCCGAAGACGGCAGCCTGCAGATCGACTCGCTCCCCGCCGCGGCGGTGGAGGTGGCGCCCTCCCGCACCGGCCGAACCTCGTCGGTGCCCACTCGCCGCGAGCCCGAGGTCACGGTGTCGCCTGCGACGCTCCGGCGCGCAGACCTCCCGCCGCCTCCCGACGCGGAGCTGCTCGACCGACCGCTCACGCTCTCCCTCATCCCCCCCTCCATCACCCTGCGCGAGCCCGTCACGACCCGCAACGTGGCGCCGCGACCGCCGCCGCCATCGGCGCTCGCGCGAAACCCAAGCGCGCCGCCCGGCCCGCCGTCCCACCCGCCCGCGCCGCTCTCGGTGCGCGCGCCGAGCGCGGCCGATCCGCAGCGCGGGAGCATGGCCCCGAGCGCCGGTTCCGCGCCCGAGCCGAGCCAAGTGCTCGCGGCGCTCAAGTCGGCGCCCGATCGGGACGCGATCCTCGGCTTGGTCCTCGCCGGGGCGCGCGTCGTCGCGCGGCGAGTCGCAATCTTCGTCGTACGCCGCGGGAGCTTCGTGGGGTGGCTGGCGACGCCCGGGCTCGCCTCTTCCGGGGAGATCACGGCGCTCGAAATCCCCGCCGACGCGCCCACCGTCCTCGCCTGGGCCTCGGCGGAGGGCACTTACCTGGGGCCGCTGGATCCCAGCACCCACGGGCCCCTCGTGGCGGCCCTGCGGACGGTGAGCCGCGAGATGGCGGCCGTCCCCATCCGCGTGCACGGCCGCACGGCGGTCGTGGTGCTCGCCGACGAGCTCGGCGACACGCTCATCGCGACCAAGCGCCTCGAGGAAATCGCCGCGGTCGCCGGCGAGGCCCTCGCACGCATCGTGCGCGCCGCGAAGAAATAGTGCGCGCGGCGCGCGGCCGTCCCGGAGCGCGTGCGCCGCTGAAGTATTGTAGGCTCGCGCCCCGATGAGCTCTTCGTATCGTTCGCTCCGAAGCACCTGGGAGAGAGACGTCCTCGCGAAGGCGGAGGCCGGAGGCAAGGCGCGGGCGCGCGTGCCGAACCTGGCGGGCCAGGTCGACGCCGCCCCGCTGTACGGACCGGACGACCTCGAGGGCGACCTCCACGAGAGGCTCGGCTTCCCGGGCGAGCCCCCGTTTACTCGCGGCGTGCAGGCGAACATGTACCGCGGGCGCCTCTGGACGATGCGGCAATACGCGGGCTTCGGCACCGCCGCCGAGTCGAACGCCCGGTACCGCTACCTGCTCGCGCAGGGACAAACGGGCCTCTCGGTCGCGTTCGATCTCCCCACGCAGATGGGCCGCGACTCCGACGACCCCATGAGCCTCGGCGAGGTAGGGCGCGTCGGCGTCGCGGTCGACTCCATCCACGACATGCGCACGCTCTTCGACGCGATCCCGCTCGGGGACGTCTCGACCTCGATGACCATCAACGCGACGGCGTCGATCCTCCTGGCCCTCTATGTCGCCGTCGCCGAGGAGCAGGGCGTGGCCCGCCAGAAGCTGCGCGGCACCATCCAGAACGACATCCTGAAGGAGTACATGGCGCGGGGGACCTACATCTTCCCGCCCCGCCCTTCCCTCCGCTTAATCACCGATATCTTTGCATATTCTACGACCGATGTGCCCAAGTGGAACACGATCTCGATCAGCGGATACCACATCCGCGAGGCGGGCTGCGACGCCGCCCAAGAGATCGCGTTCACCCTCGCCGACGGCCTCGCGTACGTGCAAGCGGCGGTCGACGCGGGGCTCGACGTGGACGTGTTCGGCGCCCAGCTCTCGTTCTTCTTCAACGTGCACAACAACGTGCTGGAAGAGGTCGCCAAGTTCCGCGCGGCGCGCCGCATGTGGAGCACCCTCATGCAGGGCCGCTTCGGCGCGAAGACCGAGCGCGCCAGGGCGCTGCGATTCCACTGCCAGACCGCGGGCATGACGCTCACGGCCCAGCAGCCGCTCAACAACGTCGCGCGGGTCACCCTGCAGGCGCTCGCCGCGGTGCTCGGCGGGTGCCAGTCGCTCCACACGAACAGCTACGACGAGGCGCTCGGCCTCCCCACGAGCGAGGCGGCCACGATCGCGCTCCGGACCCAGCAGATCATCGCCCAGGAGTCCGGCGTCGCCGACTTCGTCGACGGCCTGGGCGGCAGCTACGCCGTGGAAGCGCTCACCGACAGGCTCGAGCGAGAGGCGGGCACCTACCTCGCGCGCATCGACGCGCTCGGCGGCATGGTCGCGGCGATCGAGCAGGGCTACCCGCAGCGGGAGATCCAGAACACCGCGTACGCCTATCAGCTCGAGATCGAGGACCGCCGCCGGCTCATCGTCGGACAGAACGCCTACGTGCAAGACGCGTTGCCCGTGCCGGTCATGAGGATCGACCCGCGCATCGAGGCCGAGCAGGTGGCGCGCCTCGTCGCGATGCGCGCCGCTCGCGACGCCGACCGGCACGCCGCGGCGCTGCGCGCGGTCGAGCACGCCGCCCGGAACCCGGGCGAGAACCTCATGCCGCCCATCGTCGCCGCGGTGAAGGCCGAGGCGACCGTGGGCGAGATCTCGAACGTGCTCCGAGGCGTGTTCGGCGAGCACACCGAGACCTTGGTCGTCTAAGGGCCCGGCAACTTAGGGAGGTGTGTTCGCGATGGCGGCGTCCGTGGCGCGGGCCTCCGCGAGCTCGGGCTCGAGCTCCGTCTCGAACACGCCCTCCCAGCGCGCCACCACGACGGTCGCGAGCGCGTTGCCCGCGACGTTGGTCGCGGAGCGCGCCATGTCCATGATCTCGTCCACCGCGAGCAGCATGGCGACCCCCGCCTCGCCGGGCAGGCCGTAGCTCGCGCAGGTCGCCGCGATGATGACGAGCGTCGCGCGAGGCACACCCGCGACGCCCTTCGACGTAATCACGAACGTGAGCACCATGAAGAGCTGGCGCCCGAGCGGCATGTCGATGCCCGCGGCCTGCGCGATGGTAAGGCTCGCGAGCACGAGGTAGAGGGTCGAGCCGTCCAGGTTGAACGAGTACCCCGCGGGGAGCACGAAGCTCGCGACGCGCCGCGGGACACCGAGCTTCACGAGCACCTCGAGCAGCTGCGGCAGCGCGGCCTCGCTCGAGGCCGTCGTGTAGGCGGTGAGGAGCGGCTCGCGGATCGCGCCGAAGAACCTCCGCGGGCTCACCCGGACCACGAGCAGAATCGGCACGAACACGAGCACGACGAGGAGCGCCATGGAGAGGTAGAGGCTCCCGACCACGCGCGCGTAGCGCCACACGAGGTAGAGCACGGCCGGCCAGCCCTCGATGCGCGCGCCGCTCTCGAGCGTGTGGCCCGCGGCCATGTGCGACACGTTGTACGCCATGGCACCGAACACCCCGAGCGGAGTGAGCTTCATGATCATGGCCGTGTATTTGAACATCGCCTGCGCGACGGTCTCGGCGAGCTCGAGCACTACCTTCTTGCGCTCACCGAGCTGAGTGAGGGCGATGCCGAAGAGCACCGCGAAGACCACGATGGGCAAGATGTCGCCGTCCACGGCGTGCTTCGCGAGGTTCGACGGGAAGAGGTGCATCGCCGTGTCCCACCCGCTCTGCGCCTTCGACTTGTCGACCCCGTGCGAGCTGAGATCGATCGGTAGACCCCTGCCGGGCTGGAGCGTGTTCGCCACGACCAGCCCGAGACCGAGCGCGATCGTGGTGACGACCTCGAAGTAGAGGAGCGACTTGCCGCCCATCCGGCCGACAGCCTTGAGGTCGCCGGTCTGCGCGACGCCGACGACGAGGGTCGACACGAGCAGCGGGACGATGAGCCCCTTGATGAGCGCGATGAAAGCCTTCGACAAAAAGTGAAATAATTCGTATATTTGTGGGTATCTGTCCTGCGGAAAGAAGCCACCGAGGGCCACGCCGGCGACGAGCGCGACGAGGATGAGCCACGTGCCGCTGCGGCTCGACCGCGGCTTGGCCTGCGCAGGCGCGGCAGGCGCAGACGCCGCGGGCTTCGACCCTGGGTCCTCGTGGGCTTCGTCGCGCATGCCCCACGCTACCTCAGGTCGGCGACGACCGACGAGCGCTCACGGGGGAGCCCACACCGCGGGCTCGTCTTCGCCGGGCCGGCCCGACAAGAGCTCGTGCGGCACGTACCGGGCCTTGTACGCGAGCGAGGCGCACCCGGCGACACGATAGCCGAGGTACACGTAGGGCAGGCTCCTCGCCCGCGCGAGCTCGATCTGCAAGAGCACGCTCGCGACCCCCACGGAGCGCCGCGCGTACGCGGGATCGTAGAAGCAGTAGACGGCGCTCCACGCGCGCGGGGTCTCGTCGGCGATCGCGATCGCCACGAGCTTGCCTGAGCCGCCTGCGTCGTCGTCGTAGAACGCGAGCTCGCGCGCGCACACGTGAGGGAACGCGAAGCACTGGAAATACGAGTCGCGATCCGTGGGCGACGGGTCCCAGCCGCGGGCCTCCTCGCGCGCCGCGTGCCAGCGCGCGAAGAGCGCGAGGCGCTCGTCGTCGACCCGGGGTGGCCCGAGCTCCACGCGGAGATCGGCGCACGCCCGGCGCGCGCGGCGCTGGGCCTGGTTCGGCCGGAAGGTCTCCACGGGCACTCGTATCGAGCGGCACTCGCCGCAGCCGGCGCACGCAGGGCGGAAGTACACGGCGCCAAAGCGGCGGAAGCCCCGCTCGAGCAGGTGCTCGTACTCCTCGGGGCCCACGTCGACCATGACGCGCACGTCCTGCCGCGCGCGCTCCCCGGCGAGGTACACGCACGCGCGGTCGGACTCGACGAAGGTCGACAGCACGCGCGCCACCCCAGCAGGATAGGCGGCTCGCCTCGGCGCGCGGGAGAAATTCGCGCGCGGGCTCGCGAGGCCGACGACCGCGGCCCGCGCTCAGGCGAGGTTCGCGAGCACCTTGCGGAGCACGTCGGCGTCGCGGACCCCCTCGGCCTCCGCGCGGTACGACAGGACCAGGCGGTGCCGCATGACGGGCGTCACCATGGCGCGCACGTCCTCGACGTCGGCCGCCGCCTCCCCCGCCAGCGCTGCGCGCGCCTTCGCCGCGAGCACCAGCGCCTGCGAGCCGCGCGGGCCCGCGCCGAATCGCACGTAGTGATCCACCGCCTCCGGCGCCTTCCGGTCCTTCGGCCGCGTGGCTCGCCCGATCGCGACGGCGAGCTCCACGGCCGCCTCGGTGACCGGGATGCGCGGCACGAGGTCTTGGAGGGCGCGGACCTCCGGCGCGGACAGAACGGTCGGCACCTCGCCCACCGCGGCGCTGGTGGTGCGCCGGGCGATCTCGCGCTCCTCGGCCTCGGACGGGTACTCGACGTGCACCTCGAGCAGGAATCGGTCGAGCTGCGCCTCGGGGAGCGGGTACGTGCCCTCCTGCTCGATGGGGTTTCGCGTGGCGAACACCTGGAAGGGATCGGGCAGCGTGTGGGTGACCGTGCCCACGGTCACGCGGCGCTCCTGCATGGCCTGGAGCAGCGCGGCCTGAGTCTTCGGGGGGGTGCGGTTGATCTCGTCGGCGAGCACCAGATTGTGAAAGATCGGGCCGGGCAGGAAACGCACGCGCCGCCGCTGCCCCGAGGGATCGTCGTCCTCTTGGAGCACGTCGGTGCCGGTGATGTCGGCCGGGAGCAAATCGGGTGTAAACTGCACGCGACCGAACGAGAGTTCGAGGGCCTCGGCGAGCGACGCGACGAGCAGCGTCTTGGCCAGCCCGGGCACGCCCACGAGCAGCGCGTGGCCCCGCGCGAGCAGCGCGATGAGCATGAGGTCGATCACCGCGGTCTGGCCGACGACGCGCGCGCCGAGGGCCTCGTGGAGCGACAGCCTGGCGGCCTTCGCCTTCTGCAACAGCGCGACGTCGGAGACGGGTTCTTCGCTCACGGGCGTGGTTTCTAGCACCAACGGCGCCGTTCACACACACGAGCGAGGACGATCCAGGCCCGTACGCGGACGAGAGACTTGCCGCGCCCTGCTGCCGCGTGTAATTCCGCGCGACGTGCAGGACCCCAAACCTTCCGCCGCAAGCCCCGCCGCAGGCCCTGCAGGCCCCGCCGCGCCCGCCCAAGCGCCCAGCGCGAGCCCGCCGCCCGCGTCGACGGCCACCGAGGTCGTCACGCGGCCCGATCCCGGCCTCGCGCGCGGGCGCTGGGAGGCTCCGCGCGGGGTGTTCTACGGCGCGATCGCGCTCGTCGTGGTGGTCGGCGGCCTCGCGCTGCTCTCGCGTCTCGGGGTGTTGGCCTCTCTCCGGCTGCGCGTCGCGCCCCGCACAGGCAAGTAGGCAAGTCCGACCCATGAAATTTTCGCTCCGACGCGTGCTCGTCGTCATGCTCTTCGGCGTGCTGTTGTACGGCGGCTACGCGGTGTACAGCGGCCTCGGCAGGGTGCGCGACGCCCTCACCGGCTACGCATGGTGGACCTTCGCTGCGGCGTGCGCGCTCGCGTTCGGCAACTACATCCTGCGCTTCCTCAAGTGGGAGTTTTACCTCTCCCGGCTCGAGATTCGCGGGGTGAAGAAGCTCGACAGCTTCCTCGTCTTCCTGTCCGGATTCGTCCTCACGATCAGCCCTGGCAAGGTGGGCGAGGTCTTCAAGTCGTTCGTGCTCCACGAGACCTACGAGGTCGACATGACGCGCACGGCGCCGATCATCGTGGCCGAGCGCGTGACCGACGTGCTCGGCATCGTGGTGCTCATCGTGCTCGGCTCGCTCGGCTTCGAGGGAGGCCTCGTCTGGGCGGGCGTGGGTGCGGCGCTCGTGGCCATGCTCATCGGCGTCGTCATGAGCCAGACCCTGAGCCTGCGGCTCATCGGCTTCGTCGAGGTGCTCCCCGGCCCCTTCAAGAAGATCGGCGCCAAGGCGCGCGCCGCCTACGTGAGCCTGCGGACGCTGCTCTCGCCGCGGAACCTGGTCGCGCCCACCCTGATTTCGTTCTGCGCCTGGACGCTGGAGTGCCTCGCGCTGTGGATCATCGTCCGCGGCTTCGGCGAGCCGGTGAGCGTGCCGCTCGCCACGTTCTTCTACGCCACCAGCACCCTCGCAGGCGCCATCATCCCCGTGCCCGGCGGCCTCGGCGTCACCGAGACGCTGCTGAACGGGCAAATGCACGACATCGGCCACGTGAGCCCGGCCGCCGCGACCGGCGCGATGATGCTCGTGCGCTTCGCCACGCTGTGGTTCGCGGTGCTCGTCGGCTTCGTGGCGCTCACGCTCCTGAAGCGCCGCTTCCCCGGGCTGCTCGCCGAAGAGGCGAAGCCGAGCGCAGCACCCGCCGAGGCCGAGCCGCCCGCAGAGGCCTGAGCCGCCTTACAGCGCTTCGAGCGCAGCGATGGCCAGCGCGAGATCGTCGGGGAGCGCCGCCTCGAAGCCGAGCGCGGCGCCCGTGCTCGGGTGCACGAACCCGAGGCGCTGCGCGTGCAGGGCCTGCCGCCCCAGCGATCGCGCGATCCGCGCGAGCGCCGGATCACGCGGGGGGCCCCCGTAGGCCAGATCGCCAAGGAGCGGGTGGCCCGCGTCGGAGAGGTGGACGCGGATCTGGTGGGTGCGCCCCGTCTCGAGGCGGCACGTGAGCCGCGTGGCGAGCCCGCGGTAGGAGCGGCCCGCGACGACGTGCGTCACGGCCCGCTTCCCGTCGCTCACACGTGACGAAAAGAGCAGCCGATTCGAGGGGTTACGGCCATGCAGCGTGGCGAAGGTCGTCGACGCGAGCGCCCCCACGCACACCGCCTCGTACGCGCGATCGATCGTGTGCTCCGCGAACTGACGCTTCAGCCCCTCGCGCGCGTGCGGCGTGCGCGCCACGACCATGACCCCGCTCGTGTCCTTGTCCAGCCGATGGACGATGCCGGGCCGCGACCGCTCGGCGTCTGCTTCGTCGTGCAAGACGCTCTCGCCCAGGTCGAAGGGGGCGTGCCGATCGAAATAGCCGCGCGCGAGCAGGCCGTTCACGAGGGTGCCCGTGGCGTGGCCCGCGGCCGGGTGCACGACGACGCCGGCCGGCTTGTTGACGACGACGAGCTCGTCGTCCTCGTAGAGCACGTCGAACGGCACGCTCGCGTCGGGCAACGCGCGCGTCGGCGGCGGCGACGCCGGGCGGACACGCACCTCGTCGCCAGGGCGGACCTTGTCGGCCGCCTTCTTCGCGGCGCCCCCCACGGTCACGCGCCCCTCGTCGATCCATCGCTTGAGCTCAGACCGCGTGGGCGCCGAGGGCACGCCCTCGAGCGCGAGCGCCAGGAACCGATCGAGGCGCAGGCCGCGCGCCGACTCGGGGACGTGCACGAGGAGCTCGGGTGCGAGCCCGTCGCAGATCAGCAGAGCCTCACCAAATCTTCGACTTGATGTGCCCTTTGGCCTTCACGAGGATGTCCACGAGGGCGCGATCGTAGAAGTTCTTCGGATAGAGCTCGGGCGCCACGCGCCGCTTGAAGAGCGCGCGGCCCTCCTCGATCTCTTCGGCCAGCGTGTCGAACAAGTTGTCGTTCGTGATCCCGTTCACGATCTTCTCCTCGTTGTAGAGGCTGAGATCGCTGGCGATCGCGCGAGCGAGGCGGCGGGCGGCTTCTTCGGTCTCGATGAGGGCCATGGCTGAGGAGAGTATCGCGGCAACCTCGGGTGCGTGTCAAAAACGACTCGGTCGGGCGCACGACCCCATGCATGCGCGGTTTCGCGCGGCGGCGCCTTTGATGTTAGATCCTGCGGAGATGACGACACCTAGCCGGTCTGTCGCCCACGCCATCGAGGAAGCGGCCGGGGTCGACCCGTCGCGCGGGTTTCGCTTCGTGCCCGAGGAAGGCGTCCCGGGCTTCCGCGGGACCGGCGGCGCCGAGGCGACCTTCTCGTTTTCGGCCCTCGAGCGCGCCAGCGCCAGGTACGGGGGAGCGCTCCAGGCGCTCGGCCTCCGGAAGGGCGATCGGTGCGGTCTCATCCTCCCGCAGAACGAGGACTTCGTGCTCGCGTTCCTTGGCGCGATCCGCGCGGGCGTGGTGCCTGTGCCGATCTACCCGCCGCTCGGGCTCGGGCCCATGCAGGCGTACCTCGATAACACGCGCCACATCCTGGCGAAGAGCGGCGCGCGCGCGGTGCTCACGACGGCAGCCATCAAGCGATCGCTCGGAGCGGTCCAGGAGGCGTGCCCCGAGCTGGAACAGGTGCTCGCGATCGAGGGCCTCCGTGAGTCACTCGAGCCTCTCCGCCCGCCCACGGTGCGCCCCAGCGACGTCGCGTTCCTTCAGTTCACGAGCGGCTCGACGTCACGCCCCAAGGGGGTCACGCTCACCCACGAGGCCCTCCGAGCCAACGCCCTGTGCATCATGCGCGACGGGCTCCGCGCCGACCCCGAGGCCGACATGGGCGTCTCGTGGCTGCCGCTCTACCACGACATGGGGCTCATCGGGTTCGTGCTGGCGCCGCTCTTCCACCGGGTGAGCGTCACCTTCCTCCCGTCGCTGCTCTTTCTAAAGCGCCCCGTCAGCCTCTTCCAGGCGATCACGCGCCATCGGGGCACGATCGCGTTCCAGCCCAACTTCGCCTTCGCCCTCGCCGTCAAGCGCATCCGGGAGCGCGACCTCGAGGGGCTCGATCTCTCGTCGTGGCGTGTCGCGGGGTGCGGGGCCGAGCCCATCCGCCCCGAGACGCTCGAGACGTTCGCCGAGACCTTCGCCAAGGTCGGCTTTCGCCGCGAGGCGCTGCTCCCCTCGTACGGGCTGGCGGAGTCGAGCCTCGCGGTGTCCTTCAGCGCGCTCGGGGGCGGTCTGCAGACCCTCGCGATCGACGCAGAGCGCCTCGCCGCGACGGGCCAAGCGGTCCCGGTAGAACCCGACTCGCCGGGCGCCGCGCGCCTCGTCTCCTGCGGGAGCGCGTTCCCCGACCACGAGATACGCATATTTTCGATGGATGACACGGAGAGCGCCGCTCCCCTCCCCGAGGGCGAGGTGGGCGAGCTGCGCCTCCACGGCCCGAGCCTCATGACTGGATATTGGGAGGACCTGGAGCGCACGCGGGGGGCCCTCGCGGGCCGCTTCCTGCGCACGGGCGACCTCGGCTTCCTCCACGAGGGCCAAGTCTTCCTGTGCGGGCGGGCGAAGGAGGTCATCCTCCTGAACGGTCGCAACTACTACCCTCAGGACCTCGAGTGGGAGGCGGGTCGCGTGCCGGGGGTGCGAAAGGGGAGCGCGGTCGCGTTCGGCTTCGGCGATCCGGCCGCCGATCGGGAGCGCGTGGTGGTGGCCTTCGAAGCGGCCGACGCGCTCGTCGGCCCGGGCGCCGCCGTGCGGAGGGAGGCCCTGTCGAGCGCGGTACGCCAGGCGGTCCGCGAGGGGCTCGGGCTCGCGCTCGACGACGCGCTCCCCCTCTCGCCCGGCGCGCTCCCCAAGACGTCGAGCGGAAAGCTCCGGCGCGCCGCGACCCGCGCGCTCTATGAGTCGGGAGAGCTCGCAGAGCTGCGCGGCGCGCGGGAGCGAGACCCCGTGGAGCTCGCCTTGCAGGCGGCCAAGAGTCAGCTCTCGTACTTGAAGCTCGCGCTCACGGGCCGACGAGGCAAGGGGCGCGGGTAGCCACGGCCGCGGCCGGTACTACGGGCCCCCATCCGAGTTCTTCGCTTTGCAGGACTGGTAGGCGTTGATCTCTGCTTGGCAGTCGCTGATGGCTTTGAGCGCGGAGGCTTGATCGGTCTTGTTGTCCGCGCCGCAGGTGAGCTTGGCGACCACACAGCTGCCGGCGGCGTTGTACTGCGCACCACACGGGCCCGCCTTCTCGTCCTCGCACGCCTTCTTTGCCTCATCGGTGGTCGCGGGGTCCGCTGAGCACTTCTGGGCGTTGCAGTCGACCGTGCTCGTCGCCGCGTCAGGCGCCGCGTCAGCCGGCCGCGCCGCGTCGGTCGTCGCCGCGTCCGAAGGCCCCGCGTCGGACGTCGCCGCGTCGGTCGTCGCGGCGTCCGAAGGCCCCGCGTCGGACGCCACAGGCGTGCTCGAGCACCCCGATGCCGCACCCAGCACGATCCCCCACGCCAGTCCAAGAGCTACGATTGGTCGCATTTCTTATCCTTCCTTTCGACGAGCCATGACTTGTCGCATTTTTCCTCGCCCCTCGCTCCACCAAGCGCGCCCGACCTGTCGTACGAAAAGCTCGCGCTCACGCAAGGACCGCCGAGAAGGCCGGGACTAGTCTCCTGGAAGCGTGGCTCGTATCAGAAGTCCGGTCTTCGGTGTCATGCCGAGGAGCGAGGGGGTGCCCCGTTTTCGGCGGCGGTGGGCCCGTCCTCAACTCGGACGTCGTTCCGCGCGGTGGAGGCGGCGCTTTGCGCTCAGGGGACAGTGGTTTGGGGTGACCGCGCGAGAACGCCGACCCTCGAACATGAGTATCCTCCCACCGCCGCCGAAAACGGGACACCCCCTCGCTCCCTTGTGGCGAAAGGCCGAACCCGCGCGACTTCTGGAAGGGATCACGCTTCCAGGGGACTAGGGACCCGCATCCACGTTCTTCGCCTTGCAGTCCTGGTAGGCCTTGAGCTCCCTCGCGCAGTCGGTGAGCGCCTTGTTGAGGGAGGCCTGGTCGGCCTTGTTGTCCGGGCCGCAGGTGACCTTGGGCAACACGCAGTTGCTGACGGCGCCGTACCCCGCGCCGCACGGGCCCTTCAGTTCTTCCTCGCACGCCTTCTTGCTCGCGTCCGTTGGGGCGGGGTCCGCCGAGCAGACGATGGCATTGCAGACGCCGCTGGACGACCCATCCGCCGCCGCGTCCGCCGGGCGCGCCGCGTCGGTCGTCGCCGAGTCAGTCGCCGCCGCGTCCGCCGTCCCCGCGTCCGACGCGACGGGCGTGCTCGAGCAACCCGATGCCGCCCCCAGCGCGATCCCCCACGCGAGTCCACGAGCTACGATTGGTCGCATTTCTTCCCCTTCCTTTCGACGCGCCATGGCTTGGCCTCGCCTCTCGTTCCACCCAAAAACGAAGAACGTGGCGTCGACCGAGGTCGCCGCCACGTCTCCCAGGCCCCGACCCGTCGTCGGGGCGCTCGACCTCACTTGCCCGCGTCGCCGCCGGCGTTCTTCGCCTTGCAGTCCGAGTAGGCCTTGATCTCCGTCGCGCAGTCGCCGATCGCCTTGAGGGCGGAGGCAGCGTCGGTCTTGTTGTCCGAGCCGCAGGTGACCTTGCCGTTCACGCAGCTGCCGGCGGTGTTGTACTCCGACCCGCACGCGCCCGCCTTCTCGGCCTCGCACTCCTTCTTGCTCGCGTCGGTCGGCGCGGGATCCGCCGAGCACTTGTTGGCGCTGCAGTCGACGCTGCTCGAACAGCCCGGGGTCGCGCTCACGACGAACAGCGCCGCGACGGCCGACATCAACATACCAGCTACGATCTTCTTCATTCGGCTCTCCTTAAGGATCGTCGCGTCCTGCGCGATCGCCTCGATGAGACGGCCTGGATCGCGGAACATTCACTGGTGAAACAAAAGAGAAACGCGACGTCGACCGAGGTCTCCGTCGCGGTCCTCCGGTGCCCGACGAGGTCGTCGGGCGCTCGACTCACTTGCCCGCGTCGCCGCCGGCGTTCTTCGCCTTGCAGTCCGAGTAGGCCTTGATCTCGGTCGCGCAGTCACCGATCGCCTTGAGGGCGGAGGCAGTGTCGGTCTTGTTGTCCGAGCCGCAGGTGACCTTGCCGTTCACGCAGCTGCCGGCGGTGTTGTACTCCGACCCGCACGCGCCCGCCTTCTCGGCCTCGCACTCCTTCTTGCTCGCGTCGGTCGGCGCGGGATCCGCCGAGCACTTGTTGGCGCTGCAGTCGACGCTGCTCGAGCAGCCCGGGGTTGCGCTCACGACGAACAGCGCCGCGACGGCCGACGCCAACATACCAGCTACGATCTTCTTCATGATCTCCTCCAAAGCTGCTCTTGCAGGCCAGTCGACCCACACGGGCGAATAGGAGAGCGGTTCTACACGTCAACGGGCGGAGACGGCAAATTCATTCGCGCGAAACTGTATTTTCCCTGGAGGGTCGTCATTTCACGCGGGACGTGCAGTCGGTGTAGGCGACGAGCTGCGGACCGCACTCCTTGAGCACGACCTGCGCGGTCGCGGCGAGGTCGGTCCGATCGTCGCGGCCGCAGACGGTGAGACCCGTCGAGCAGTCGCCGAGCGCCACGAGCTCGGCCTGGCAGGCGGGCGCCGGCGAGACGTTCGCCTCGCAGCGGTTGCGCTGGGCCTCGGTGGGCTCGGGGTCCGCGGGGCACTGCGCCCCGCAGCGCGACGGCCCGCATCCGGTGAGCCCCGCCGCAAGCGCGGGCACGAGGGCCACGCCGAGCGCGACCAGCGATACGACGACGGCGGGCTTGGCGGTGAGCATCGTTGCTGCGACTTCCTTAGAGCGAATCGCGCGTAGCCGTAAACGAAATCGCATGGTCGCTTCGCCGCTGTCCGTGGCGCGGTCGACGACGGCAAGCCGACGGAGGAGATGGCCGGGGGCGCGGTCCGCGCGACGACGTTGCCTTGCGGCGACCGCGCGCGCCCGATAAGGCAACGGAATGATCACCTACGAGCGGAAGGTGCGGTTCGAAGAGGTCGACGCCGCGTCGATCGTGTTCTTCGCGCGCTATCTCAACTACGCCCACGAGGCCATGGAAGAGCTCTTTGGCGGGCTCGAGGGCGGGTACGTGGGCACCGTGATGGGCCGCGCGATCGGCTTCCCCGCGGTCCACGTCGACACGACCTACGCCGCGCCCCTGCGCTACGGCGACACCTTCACGATCCGGCTCGACGTGGTGCACCTGGGCCAGACCTCATGCACGCTGCGCCACCACTTCGAGCGGGGGGACAGAGTGCACGTCGCCACGGTCGCGCACACGGTGGTGTGCTGCGCGCTGAGGGAGCCTGGTGGCCCTCGCAAGCTCCCCTTCCCGCCCGACGTCCGCAGGCTCCTCGAGGAGCACCTCGCACCGCCAGCCGATCGACGCGAGGGCAAGGTCACCCGCTAGCCGAGGGCGACGGGAGCCGCGGCTAGTCCCCTGGAAGCGTGATCCCTTCCAGAAGTCGCGCGGCTCGGCCTTTCGCCACAGGGGAGCGAGGGGGTGTCCCGTCTTCGGCGGCGGTGGGAGGATACTCATGTTCGAGGGTCGGCGTTCTCGCGCGGTCACACCCGAAACCACTGTCCCCTGAGCGCAAAGCGCCGCCTCCACCGCGCGGAACGACGTCCGAGTT
Organism: Myxococcales bacterium; assembly: GCA_016720545.1. Classification (NCBI taxonomy): domain Bacteria; kingdom Pseudomonadati; phylum Myxococcota; class Myxococcia; order Myxococcales; species Myxococcales bacterium. Next base: position 113,315 of record JADKKK010000018.1, on the reverse strand, counting down.
GAGGACGGGCCCGCCGCCGCCGAAAACGGGGCACCCCATCGCTCCTCGGCATGACACCGAAGACCGGACTGCTGATACGAACCACGACTCCAGGGGACTAGGTCTTGGTCGTCTCGGCGGCGGGCTCGGACTCAGACGCGCTCGCCGTCGGGGTGTCCCCGCGGCCCTCACGCACCATGAAGGGAGCGTAGAGGTCCACCTTCGACGCCTCGAACGTTTGGACGCGCCGCCACATCACGAGGCCAAACGTGAAGAACGCGACGCTGGCCCACTGCCCCGGGGTGAGGCCGCCATACCGTGGGTCGGACTCCGCCCCCTGGTGGAGGCGGAAGTAGTCCAGCACGAAGCGAACGGGCGAGTACGTGAGCGCTGTGACCACGATGTACGTGCCCACGGGGAGTCGCTTCTTCCACGTGAGCGCGAACGCGGTAGCCAGCACCACGGTGAACATCCACTCGAGGAGGCCGAGGTCGAAGCGCAGCTCAGGCCCGTGCACGAGCTGAATGGGCGCGTGCTGGCCGAGCCCGTACTTCGGGAACTCGACCGAGAGCGGCGAGTCGACGAGCGCGCCCTTGTGATCGTGCACCACGCTGCACCCGCCGCGGCCGAAGATCCACGCGACCGGGAAGACCGACATGATGAGGTCGGCGAACGGGAGGAGGGGCGCCGCCACCTTCCGCTTGCGGAACTTGAAGAGCGTGAAGAGCGGCGTCTCGAGCATGGGGACGGCGTAGAAGTACTTCCACAGCACGCCCCCGATGACGGCGCCGGTGAAGCCACCGAAGGAGCTCAGCCCCTCCCACAGGAAAAACAACGACTCGGGCCGGCGCAGGAGCTCCGCCGGGTGGTAGAAAATCTCGTCGAGCATGTGGCCTCCCATGAAGCCGAAGACGAGGATCCACGTGATGAACGAGTTCAGGTGCTGCTCGTCGATCCCGCGGCGCCGCGCGCGCCAGGTCGCCAGCCACGCGCCCACGATGACGCCCGTCGCGACCAGCAGCCCAAAGGGGTGAAGCGGGATCGATTTGTTGATGACCGGGATCGGGCCGATCTCGAAGTCGGGTACGTGAATGTACGGAATGAGCATGCGCCCGCGGACCTTAGCACCGGCGCGCGCGGCTGCGGCAAACGTAGGCGTCCCGAGGCGCAGGAGTTGACGGTCAGGGAGCCGTGACGGCGGCGTCGGCCAGCCGCACGTGCACGACGTCCGCGACGCCATGCTGGCGGCCAGCGGTCACGTCGACCCTCGCGCCACCGCACTGCCGGAAGAGCACCACGAGGATGTCCCTCGTGTCGGCCGGCCCGCCGCCCGCGCCGCACGACGCCGCGGGAAACCGAGCCTCGAGGGCTCCCGCGAGACGCTCTCGCGCGTGGGCGAGCCCGAGCGCGCGATCGCGCCCGACGGTGGGGTCGAGCGCCTCGGCGGTGTCGGCTTCGCGCCAGTGCACGAAGAGGTCCTCGGCCTCGACCCGCGCCTCCGTCACGCGCCCGCCGCGGACGGTCCGGGTGAACGTGAGCGTGAGGACGCGATCAGGGCGCTCGACCCGGCCCGGGAGGGTGAAGAAGAGGTCTCGCTCCACCTCGAGCGGGAGGCCCGAGAGGGTCGGCACGGCACCCCGGGCGGCCGCGACGAACGAGGCGGGCGGCGCCGAGGCCTCGGAGCCGAGCAGCGCCGGGTCGAGCGCGGCGGCCAGCGCGTCGTACACGGCGGCGGCGGCGGCCTTCCTGCCCTCCAGGGCTCGCTGGAAGCGGGCCTCCGCCGAGCGACCGTCGCGCAGCTCGCGAGCGAGGGCGATGTCGTCCTTACGCTCGTAGTCCTCGCGGAGGATGGCGCTCGCGGCGAGCGCATGGGGGCCGCCTGGCAAGCTCGCGAGGTAGTCGCGCGCGCCGTCGGGCGTGCTCTTGACGCGCTCGAAGTACGCCGGCTCCTCCGAAGCGTACAGGCTCTGCACTTCGGCCGCGTAGGCTCCGCGCGGGTGCCGCTGGAGATAGGCCCGCGCGCGGCCGAGCCGCGTGCCCTCGTGCGCCGCGAGCCGCACCGCGCGGTAGTCTTCGTAGTCGGCGGGCGATGCCACGAAGGCGCGCGCGCCCGCGCAGCCCATGGCCGCTACGGCCGATGCGGCGGCGACGAGCGCGACGGTGGCGTCACGAGCGAGCCGGCGACGGAGACGCGTCACGGCCCTGCCTCCGACCCGAGCAGCGGCCCCGACGGCGCCGAGACCTCCGCGCGGCAGAACTCGCACTCGGTGGGGACCGCCGGGGCCGCGTCCGAGAGGTACACGGCGTAGCTCGCGCACGAAGCGACGCGGAGGGCGCGGACGCACACCTCGCCGTCCCGCACGAGCGGCTGGCACCCCGGCGGGAAGGCGCTCTCCGGGGCCACGTCGGCGCGGCACGCTCGCGCGCAGCGCTCGCTCGTGAGCCCGCACTCGGCGCACCGCTGACAGTCTGTGAGCTTGCGCGCGTTCGCGTAGGCGCGCTCGTCGAGGAGCTCCGGAGCGCGCCCACACCCCCCCACATCGCCAGGAGTGGGGGCGAGCGAGAGGATGCCGAGGACGGCGACCGCGAGCACGGCCAACCCGCGAGGGGCCACCGCTGGGCGCGCGCCTGGCGGCGTGCCCCGGCTCACGGCAACACCTCGTAGGCGAACACGAGCCCCAGCGCGCCGGAGAGCATGGGGTACGCGGGGACGCGGCGCTCGACCGTGCCCGCGCCGTAGAAGACGTCGCCGACGATCTCGGCGCGCACGCCCAGCGCACCTCGCACGAAGTACGTCACCGACATCGCGAGCTCGAGGCCCCACGTGACGTCGGGGCCGAGCACGATGGGCGTGCCGACGCGCGCGGCCCCCGCGAGCGCGTGCCAGCGGCGATAGAGCACGTACGAAGGCGTGAACACCGACTGAGCCACCCCCTCGAGCGAGGTCGCGAGCCCCAGGTCGACCCCATGCTGGAATCCCCTCGGGGAGCCGAGCAGCCCCGCGGCGCCGACGTCGAGGTAGAACGGCGCGCGCGAGACCGACTCCGCCGTGCTGCCGAGCGGCGTCGCGAGGCGGTAGGGGTTGTTGAAGCGGAGGCCCGCGCCGACGAGCGCGCGCGCCTGGAGCTGCATGTAGCCCGGCTTGTCGGCGAGCGCGGCGAGCTCGCGCGACGGCTCACCGTACGCGGCGGACGGCGCCGTCGCGAGGGAGGCCGCCCAGAGGAGCCCCGCGCCGCGCGCCCCGCGGGCCAGGCACGCGCGCGTCGACGACGTCGCAGTGCCGCTCATCCCCGGTTCACGCGCACCTTGGGCTTGGCGCCGAGGAGCGCGAGCTGACCGCACGCCGCCGCGACGTCGTCACCCCGGCGCCGCCGGATGAAGCACGAGTAGCCCGCGTCCACGAGCACGCGCTGGAAGTCGAGCGTGCCTGCCGCGCCAGGCGGCCCCAGCGCCGAGGCCTCGATGGGGTTCATCGGGATGAGGTTGATCTTCACCGGGAGACCGCGCAGCAGCGTCGCGAGCTTGCGCGCCTCCGCGACGCCGTCGTTGCGGCCCGCCACGAGCGTGTACTCGATGGTGATGCGGCGCCGGCGCGGCAGCGGGTATGCGCGGAGGCCCTCCATGAGCGCCTTCAGCGGGTACTTCTTGTTGATGGGCATGAGGCGGCCGCGGGTCTCGTCGTCCGCCGCGTGGAGCGAGATCGCGAGGCCGATTTGGCCGCCGAAGTCCTGCCCCAGGCGGGCGATCTCGGGCACGAGGCCGCTCGTGCTCACCGTCACGCGACGCGAGGAGAGGCCGACGCCGTCGGGGTGCGTGAGGAGCCGCAATGAGCGCGCGGTCGCTTCGTAGTTGTGGAGCGGCTCGCCCATGCCCATGTAGACCACGTTCCGGAGCTGCTCGTCGTCGTCGAGGAGCGCGCGCCCCGCGAGCACCTGCGCGACGATCTCGTCGGCCCCGAGGTGCCGCTTCAGCCCGGCGACGCCGCTCGCGCAGAAGACACAGCCCATCGCGCACCCCACCTGCGTGCTGATGCACTGGGTGACCCGCAGCGGCTGCACCTTCGCGTCGCCAGCGCCGCGGTCGTTCGTGCGCTCGGCTTCCTCCACCTCGTCGTCCTCCGAGTCGTCGACCGACGCCGCGTCGGCGTCCTCGAGCCACTCGTCTTGGACCCCCTGCCCGAGGCGCCGGACGCCGCTCACCCCCGGGATGAGCACGGTCTCCACGGTGGCGCCGTCGGCGAGGCGCACGAGGAGCTTGCGGGTGCGGTCGGCGGCGCGCATGCCCGGGAGCACCGTGAGCACCGGCCCCACCCCGCTCGCCGCGAGGGCCTCGCGGAGGGGGCGCGGCAGGTCGGTCATGCCCGAGGGCTCCGCCACGCCGCGCGCCATGACCCAGCGGAAGATCTGCTTGCCGTGGAACGTTCTCCCCCCGAGCCGCACCGCCTCCGCGCTCCACTCGTCGGGGAGGCGGGCCAAAGGCGGGGGCGCGGCGTCGCTCTTCACGTCACGGAGCGTAGTCGGGGGCCCTATACGCCGTCCAGCGGCGCGGATTTCCAAGCGCCTCGTGTGGGCGCGCGCGCCAACCGGTGTAGTGTGTGGGTGTGGGCTTCGGGTCCGACGATCGGCGAGGGGTCTCGCTCCGCGACATCGCGGCCTTTTGCGTCGTGGTCGCCGCCCTCAAGTTCGCGGCGCCGTTCTTCGTGCCGCTCACGCTCGCCGCGATCCTCGTCACGGTGGTGTCGCCGCTCTCTACCTTTCTCGTCCAGAAGCGCGTACCTCCCACGCTCGCGGTGCTCATCGGCGGCCTCGCGACCCTCGCCGTCATCTCCGCGGGCACGGTCGCGCTCGGGCTCGCGAGCACCCAGCTCAACGACGAGTGGCCCCACTATTCGCACCAAGGGGACCTGCTCGCGGGGAAGGCGCGCGCCTGGCTCAGCGCACACCACGTCACGATTTCGGTCGCGGGACCGAAGGGCCCCGACTGGGTAGGCATGGCCACCGGCGTGCTCCAGCGCGCGGCGGGGGTGGTGTCCGACTTCTTCATCATCATGCTCGTCGTGTTCTTCGGGCTCTCCGAGGTGCTCGACCTCGGCGGCAAGCTCCGCAAGGTGACCGACGACCCGGAGTTCGGCTTCTCCCGCGTGGACGAGATCGTCCGCAAAGTGCAGACCTACCTGCTCGTGAAGAGCTTCACGAGCCTACTCGTCGCGCTCATCGCCTACCTCGTGCTCAAGGTCGTCGACGTGCGCCTCGCGCTGCTGCTCGCGGTGCTCCTCTTCTTGCTTCACTTCGTGCCGAACGTGGGCGCGGTCATCGCGACGATCCCCGCGGTCGCGGCCGCCTTCCTCGACAGCGGCCCGGGCGCCGCCATCGGCGTCGCGATCACCATGTCCACGAGCAACTTCATCGTGGGCAACGTGGTCGAGCCCCGGCTGCTCGGGCGGACGCTCGGGCTCTCCTCGTTCGCCGTGCTCGTCTCGCTGCTGTTCTGGGGGTGGCTGTGGGGGCCCGCGGGGGCGATCCTGGCGGTCCCGATCGTCATGGTGCTCAAGGTCACCCTCGAGGGGACGCGCTATCGAAGGTGGGCTCACCTGCTCGCGCCCGCGTCTCACGACGCGCCGAGCGAGCAGCACCTCCCCGACGGCACGCCGCTCCCCACCACCATGAGGCTCCGCATGTGGGCGAGCACCGTGACGCCCGCGCCGACCTCGGTTGGGCTAGGCGCGCCGCCGGCCGCGGCGCCGCGCTCGCGCGACCCAGCCGAGCTCAAGGACCCGAGCTCCTCCTGATCTACTCGGCGCGGGCAAGCCGCGCGCGCACGTCGGCGAGCTCGAGCCCGTGCCGAGCGAGGTACTTGCGCAGCCGATCGGCGTCGTTCGCGGTGCCCTTCCGCGCTCGAGACTCCGCGAAGAGCGCCCGCCCCGCCTCGCTCAGCGAGCGCGCCTCGGCGCAGACCCGCAGGACGTCCTCGAGCTGCGCGCGGTCGAAACGATCGAGCGCGACCGCCCCCAAGACGCGCTCGATCAGCGTGGCTTCCCCGCCGGCGGGCACCGCGGCCGCGCCGCCGAAGGCCTGCCGGAGCCGCGCCACCTCCTCGCGAACGAGCGCCTCCGTGATCCGGCCGCCCGGCGCCAGCGTCCCAAGCCGCGTGATGCTCGCGTCCAGATCGCGGAAGTTGCCGGGCCACGTCGCTGCCGCCGAGTGCGCGAACGCCAAGTAGGCCTCCCTCGCCTCCCGCGCCCACGTGAGCCGCGTCCCTAGCGCGCGGGCCACCCGCTCGGTCTGGTGCTCGACGTTGGGCGCGAGGTCCTCGAGGCGCTCGCGGAGCGAGGGCAGTCGGAAGGTCCACAGGTGGACGCGCGCGAGCAGGTCCTCGCGGAACCGCCCCTCCCTCGCGGCGGCGAAGAGATCGCGATTTGTTCCGCACAATAGCTGGAAATCACTACGCTTTTCGCGATCGGATCCCATCGGCGTGAAGGTCTTGTCTTCGATCGCGCGGAGGAGCATCGCCTGCTCGTCCGGGCCAAGCTCGTAGATCTCGTCGAGGAAGAGCACGCCACCGTCGGCGCGGGCGAGGTGCCCCTCGCGCTCGGACACGGCGCCCGTGAAGGCCCCCTTGGCGTGCCCGAAGAGGGCGCTCATCGCCGCGTCCCCACGGACCGTGGCGCAGTTCACCTCGACGAAGCGCCCAACGAGCCCCTGCCGCGCCTTCTTCAGCGCGAACACCCGGCGCGCGAGGGCGCTCTTGCCGGAGCCCGTGGGGCCGAGGAAGAGCATCGGCGCGCGCGAGCGAACGGCGACCTCCTCCACGCGCGAGACGATCTCGTTGTACGAGGCGTTCCGCGTGGGGATGCCGTCCTTCAGCAGAGCCTGCCCGACCTCGCGCTCGTCGCGCACGCGGCTCGCGATGCGATCGTATCGCGCCAGGTCGAGGTCGATGATGCCGTAGCTGCCTCGCACGCTCTCGCCCTCGCCGTGGTCGCGGACGACCCGCGGCGAGGTCTGCACGAGGCGCCCGGGCAAATGCCGAGACTCGGTCAACAAGAAGAGGCAGATCTGGACGACGTGGGTGCCGGTCGTGATGTGCACGAGGAGGTCGCACTCGTCGGGGTCCCATGCGCCCGCGTGCGCCTTGGCGAGGTCGTGGAGCGCCCCGTAGACCTCCTCGAAGTCCCACGCGTCGGCGAGCGGAAAGCTCAGGTGCGTGACGCGCGTCTCGGGTGAGACCTGCGAGGCGTCGCGACCGAGCGCGTAGGCGAGCGAGGTGTGCCGCGGATCGTGCAGAAGCACGAGCTCGTCCACGAGGAGATCGTCGTGCATGCAGAGGCTCACCGTGGGGCGCCACCGCTCCCACCGCGCCGGCCCCTTCCCCGCGTCGAGCGAGGGGCCCACCACCCCGAGCACGACGGTCCTCCGGCGCTGCGACGGCGCGGGCTGCTTCGAGCTCGAGGACCCCATGGACGGTGCGCCGCGCCGTCAGCCGGCCGGCGCTACCTCGACGAGGAGGTGCCTCGCGCTCACCTGCGCGCCGGGCGCGACCGAGAGCGTCGCCACGGTGCCGTCGATCTCGGCCGCGAGCTGAAACTCCATCTTCATGGCCTCGAGCACCACGAGGAGCTGGCCCTTCTTGACCACGTCGCCCACCGCGACCTCGACCCGCAGGACCTTCCCGTCGATGGGCGCGAGGACGCGACCATCGGTCGCGCGGCCTTCCGCGCGCCGCGGGGCGAGAGAGACGTCGGTGAAGGCGTGCACGGACGCGCCCCAGTCGATCCACGTCGTCGCGCCATCGCGAGCGACACGCGCCGTCGCGGTCGTCCCTCCGGCGGTGAAGCGGAGGAGCCGCGCGCCCTCGCGGAGCCCGCCCTCGCCCTCGCCCTCGACCTCGAGCGTGAGCGTGAGGTCGCCGAGCTCGACCTCGTAGCTCGAGCGCCCGATCGGGCGCACCACGACGACCCGCTCTTCGCCACCGCACGAGATCTTCACGGGCACGCTGGGCGCATGAGAGCTGCTCCACCCGACGAGCTCCGACGGGAGCCCCGAGGTGCGGCGCAGCGCGTCGGCGTCGGCGTGGAACAGCGCGGCGCCGGCCACCGCGACCTGCCGGGCGGTCGGAGCGCCGAGGCCCGCGAGCGTGGCGCTCGGGAGGTGCGCGGGCACGAACCCGGTGTCGTACTCGCCCGAGGCGAACGCGGGGTGGCGCAGGCCGTGGAGGAGCAGCTCCTTGTTGGTCACGACGCCGAGGAGGGCGAGCCGCTCGAGGGCCGCGACGAGCCGGCACCGCGCCTCTTCGCGCGTGGCACCGTGCGCGATGAGCTTGCCCACCATCGAGTCGTAGAACGGGCTCACGTCGCGCCCCTCGGCGAGCCCGTGGTCGACGCGGACGCCCTCGCCTTCGGGGAGCTCGAGCGCCACGATCCGCCCGGTCTGGGGCATGAACTCACGCGCCGGGTCCTCCGCGCAGAGGCGCACCTCGATCGCGTGTCCTCGCCAGTCGATCTCGGCCTGCGACTTCGGGAGCGGCTCCCCCGCCGCGACCGCGAGCTGCCACGCGACGAGGTCGGTCCCGGTCACGAGCTCGGTGACCGGGTGCTCGACCTGGAGCCGAGTGTTCATCTCCATGAAGTAGAACTCGCCGGTCGGCGCGAGGAGGAACTCGATCGTGCCGGCGCCGAGGTAGTCGATCGCGCGGGCGGCGGCGACCGCGACCTCGCCCATCGCCTCGCGGAGCGCGGGGGTGACGGCAGGCGACGGGCACTCTTCGATGATCTTCTGGTGGCGACGCTGCACCGAGCAGTCGCGCTCGCCGAGATGCACGACGTTGCCGTGCGAGTCGGCGAACACCTGAATCTCCACGTGCCGCGCGTTCACGACCGCCTTCTCGAGGATGAGCTCGCCGCTCCCGAAGGCGTTCTCGGCCTCGGAGCGCGCGGAACGGATCGCCTCCGCCAGCGCCTCGGGTGCGGTGACGAGGCGCATGCCTCGCCCACCCCCGCCCGCGGCGGCCTTCACCATGACGGGCAGCCCGATGCGGAGCGCTTCCTGCGCGAGCGTCTCGTCCGACTGGTCCGCGCCTTCGTACCCGGGGATGCACGGGACGCCCGCCGCGAGCATGCGCAGCTTGGCCTGCCGCTTGTTCCCCATGAGCCGCACCGCCTCGGGGCGCGGTCCCACGAAGACAATCCCCGCCTCGGCGCAAGCGCTTGAAAACTGGTCGTTTTCCGACAGAAAACCGTAGCCTGGGTGCACCGCGTCGGCGCCGGTGGCGCGCGCGGCGGCGAGGAGCTTCTCGGCCACGAGGTACGACTCGCGCGCCGGCGAGGCGCCGAGGTGCACGGCCTCGTCGGCCGCCAGCACGTGCGGAGCGCCGCGATCGGCGTCGGAGTAGACGGCCACGGTGCGGATGCCGAGCTTGCGGCACGTTCGTATGACGCGCGCCGCGATCTCACCGCGGTTGGCGACCAACACTTTGCTCAGTCGAGTCATCTGGATCGTCCTCTCACCCTCACATGCGCGCCACGCCGAAGGTGCTGTGCGACAGCTCCCTCACGCGTGACTCCCGGCAAATCGACAGCGTGAGCGCGAGCACGCGGCGCGTGTCGCGCGGATCGATGAGCCCGTCGTCGAAGAGACGGGCGCTGCAGTTCCACGCGTGCGACTCCTTGTCGAACTGGTCGATGATCGGCTGCGCCATCTCCATGAGCACCGACTCCGCCACCGGGTTCCCCTGCCGCGCCATTTTCTCCCCCATGACGATCGACATGACCCGCGCCGCTTGCTCGCCTCCCATGACGGCGGTGCGCGAGTTGGGCCACGCGAAGATGAACCGCGGGCCGAAGCCGCGGCCGCACATGCCGTAGTTGCCCGCGCCGAACGAGGCGCCGATCACCACCGTGAGCTGCGGCACGGTGGCGTTCGCGACCGCCTGAATCATCTTCGAGCCGTGCTTCACGATGCCGGCCTGCTCGGCCTTCGTGCCGACCATGTACCCCGTGATGTTCTGGAGGTACACGATGGGCACGTCCGCCTGGCAGCAGAGCTGGATGAACTGCGCGGCCTTCACCGAGCCGCGCTCCGTGATGGGGCCGTTGTTGCCAATGAGGCCCACCGGGTGGCCGTCGATCTCGGCGCGGCCACAGACGATTTGGCCGTCGTAGAGGGCCTTGAACTCCAGAAACTCGGAGCCGTCGACGAGCCTCGCGATGACCTCACGGCAGTCGTACGGCTTGCGATAGTCGACGGGCACCACGCCGCACAGCTCCTCGGGCGAATACCGCGGCGGGCGGCCCTCCCCGTGCCGGCCCGCGGCGACGCGCGCCCACCCCAGCTTCGCGACCACCTCCCGGGCGATGCGCACGCCGTCGGCGTCGTCTTCCGCGAGCAGCTCGGCGGTGCCCGCGACCTGGCAGTGCATTTCGGCGCCGCCGAGGTCCTCGTCGGTCGCGATTTCGCCGGTGGCGGCCTTCAGCAGCGGGGGCCCGGCGAGGAACACCTTCGCCTTGTTGCGCACCATGATCACGTAATCGGAGAGGCCCGGCAGGTACGCGCCGCCCGCGGTGCTCGAGCCGTGTACGACGCAGATCTGCGGGACCCCCGCGGCGGAGAGCCGGGCCTGGTTGTAGAACGCCTCGCCGCCGGGGACGAAGATCTCCTGTTGGTAGAGGAGATTCGCGCCGCCACTCTCGACCAGGACGACGATGGGCAGCTTGTTCTCGAGGGCGATCCGCTGGGCGCGCAGGGTCTTCTGCACGCCCCAAGGCGACATGGTCCCGCCCTTGATGGCCGAGTTGTTCGCGACGACGAGCGCGCGCACCCCGGAGACGTAGCCGACGCCGACGATGGTGTTCCCCCCCGCGAGGGAGCCGTCGCTGTCGTCGTGGTAGCGGAGTCCGCAGAGGGTCGACAGCTCGAGGAACGGCGATCCGCGGTCGAGCAGCAGCGCGACCCTCTCGCGAGGGAGCAGCTGGCCTCGCTTGTGAAACTTGTCGCGCGCGCGCGCCTCGGTCTCACGCACCTTGCCCTCGATCGCGCGCAGCTTGTCGATCTCGGCGAGCATGTCGGCGCGGTTCTGACGAAACGCCTCGCTGCTCGGATCGATCTTCGTCTCCACCACCGGCATGCTGTGCTTCCTCCGATGCGCACCGTAGCGCACCGCGGCGCGTCTGAGCGCGCGACCGTGCGCCGCCCCTCCCCCGAGCCGCTCGCGAGAAAAAACGGGAGCGAGGCCCACCGCGAGGGCGTATCCTCCCGCTCGGGATCCCGACGGACATGCCCTTGGCTTCGCACGCACCAGACCACTCTCGCCCCACGGCCGAGTCACGAGCGCGTGTGCCCCGTGGGAGACGCCTCGCGGCGTGCCTGCTCGCGGTCCTGGTCCTCGCCGCCCCCACCGCTCCCGCGCTCGCCAAGCCGAAGCCACGCGCCCCCGTCGGCGCACCGAAGGCCGCGGCCGCCCCCTCGGCGACGCCCTCGGCGACGCCCTCGGCGACGCCCTCGTCGACGCCCTCCGCGCCCGCAGCTCCGAGCGCTGCCACCCCACCGAGCATCTCCGAGACCCTCTCGCCGCCCGCTCGCCGCGAGTACGAGGCCGCGAAGGGCCTCTTCGCGCTGGGCGACGCAAAAGGTGCATTCTACAAGTTTCAAGCGGCGTACGAGCTGTTCCCCGATCCGCGCCTGCTCTGGAACATGGCGACGTGCGCCAAGACCATGCACTCGTACGCCGACGCCCTGCGGCTCGTGCGGCGCTACCAGAGCCTCGGCGGGGGTCTCCTCACGGCCACCGATCGCGCCGAGGCCGATCAGGCCGCGAGCGCCTTCGCCGCCCTCACGACCACGCTCGTCTTCCACGTGAGCGAGCCCGGAGCCGAGCTCCTCGTGGACGGCGCGCCCGTAGAGTCGCCCGGTGAGCCCCTCATCGCCGACCTCGGCCCCCACAAGATCACCGCGAAGAAGGCCGGCTTCCAGGAGCTCACGATCACCGTGTCGGGCAAACCCACGGTCTCCACGCCGGTGAAGCTCCAGCTCGTGGCCGTGCGGCACGAGGGCACCCTCATCGTGAACGCGACGCCGGCCGACGCCGCCATCTTCGTCGACGGGCGGGCCGTGGGGGTCGGTCACCACCGGATGAAGCTGCCCTCGGGCGGCTACCTCGTCCGCGTCACGGCGAAGGGCCGGCGGACCTTCCAGCAGGACGTCCAGCTGCGCGACGACGAGACCCGCACGCTGCCGGTCTCCCTCGAGGCCGAGAGCGCCGGCGTGCCCACCTGGCTCATCGTGCTCGGGAGCGCCGCGGTCGTGGGCGCGGGCGTGGGCACCACGGTCTACCTCGCGACGCGGCCGTCGAAGAACGACAACGTCCCGACCGGGACGCTGAGCCCCGGCGTCCTTACGACCTCGTTCTGATCCACGGTTTTTCGAGACGCGGCGATATGTCCGCTCTAAGCTGGGCGGATGGTGAAGAGACTCCCCCCCGAGGGCGGGCGCAAGGCCGACGCGGTCGCTCGCGAGCTGATGGCGCGGATCGTGGGCGGCGAGGTCGCCGTAGGCTCGATCCTCCCGAAGGAGGAGGAGCTCGAGCGCGAGTTCGGGGTGGCCCGGAGCGTCATCCGCGAGGCCACGAAGTTCCTCGAGGTGCACAAGCTCGTGCGGCCGGTGCGGCGACGCGGCACCGTGGTGCTCGACCCGCGCGCGTCGCTCAGCCCCGACGTGGTCGCCACGTTCCTCACGCCGCGCAAAGGGCGGGTCTCCCGCGAGTTCTTGAAGGGACTGCTCGAGGTGCGGCGCCTGCTCGACATGGAGATGCTTTCGCTCGCGGCGCAGCGCCGCAAGCCCGCCGACGTCCGCGCGCTCAAGGCCGCCGCCGAGGGCATGAAGGAGGCGGCGGCCGCGGGAGACCCCGAGGCGTTCGAGGCCGCGGTGCTGGCGTTCGGTCTCGCGACGGCGGCCGCGACGCACAACCCCATTTACACGATGTTCGTCCACTGGAACGCGTCGACCGTGCGCGACCTCGCCCACGTGTTCGCGAGCATTCGTTCGTCGCCCGCTCAGCACGCCGAGGGCGTGGCGATGCTCGTCGCGACGATAGAGCGCGGCGACCCGGAGACGGTGCGGTCCCTCTGCGCGGGGTTCCACGACTGGGCCGGCCCCAAGCTCCTCGCCGCGCTCTGAAGGGAGCCGGAATGGAGGGCCGTCATGATCTTCGGTGAAGATCACGCCGCGCACGACGCCTAGTCTCCTGGAAGCGTGATCCCTTCCAGAAGTCGCGCGGCTCGGCCTTTCGCCACAAGGGAGCGAGGGGGTGTCCCGTTTTCGGCGGCGGTGGGAGGATACTCATGTTCGAGGGTCGGCGTTCTCGCGCGGTCACACCCGAAACCACTGTCCCCGAGCGCAAAGCGCCGCCTCCACCGCGCGGAACGACGTCCGAGTTGAGGACGGGCCCGCCGCCGCCGAAAACGGGGCACCCCCTCGCTCCTCGGCATGACACCGAAGACCGGACTGCTGATACGAACCACGACTCCAGGGGACTAGCAGAGCTGAGGTCGGCTCCGTGACAGCGGCTCCGCGAAGCGCGGAGGGTCCGCGCTCAGCGCTCGCGCAGCTTCGCGAGGCGGTCGTAGTGCCGGTACCCGAGGGACGCGAGCGCGCTCGCCGGGGCGAGGCCGATGTCGACGAGCGTCTTCAGACCGTAGGTCCCGGCGAGGACGGGCGGGCTGTACGCGCGCTCGGTCTCGGGCGTGCGGAACGGCGGCAACGGGAAGAGCGTCGTGTGCGCGTGGACGTGGACGAAGTGCGCCGCGGAGAGCCGTGACCACCCCGGCTGATCCGGAGCCGTGATCACGTGAGGGGTGGCCAAGAAGGCGCCCCCCGTGAGCATCTCGAGCTGCTGGCCGACCTGAGCGACGATGCAGCCCTCGGGCGCGGTCCCGCGCACCATCCTGCCGCTCGGGTGCGCCGGGGTGCCCCGCGTGCGCAGGTAGAGGCCGCTCCGCGCGCTCGGAGGGCTCGCCACCCGCCCCTCGGGGTCGTGGAACCGACCGCCGGGGAGGAGCGTGAGGAGGTTGAAGTCGGTGTGCTCCTCGCCCCACAAGACCTTCTGCTCCACCTGCTCGGTCGTCAGCGGCAGGTAGCGGAGCAGGCGGAAAATGTGAGGCCCCCCCTCACACAGCGCGGCGAGCGCGTCCGCCGGGAGCCCGAGCGCCTCCGCGGCGCCCCGCACGAGCGCGAGGCCCACCCGGTGAAGCTCGGCGCCGCGCGCCTGGCAAATCTCGGGGAACACCGGATCGCCCTCGGGCCACACGTTGTCGGCGTAGACCTCGGGGAACTGCACCTGCAGCTCCGGGGGCATCGGAGTCGGCGTAGCGAACCAGCACTCCTTGAAGTCGGGCTGGCCACCCGCCACCACGGCCTGCTCGGTGTTCGGGGGCGTCCAGCCGCGCTGATAGTAAAGGTCCTTTCGGTTGTAGACCTCCTTCTCGGCCGCGGGTCGCGCGGTGAAGTCGACGAACCGGTCGTACAGGCCCGCCATCGGCCCGACCCCGTGCCCGCGCACGTACACGAGCCCGAGCTCGCCGAAGCCCCGGCGGAGCGCGGCGAGGGCCTCGAGGCGGCGCGCCGGGTCGGCGCCGTCCGCGAGGTCGGCGAGGTCGACCGTGGGAATCGGGAGGGGGGCGACCTGCAGATCGTCAGCGGCCTCGGTCACGGTCAGATCTCGCCGTAGGCGCGGGTGATGCATCGCCGCGCGACCGACTGCGTGCCTGTGTGGAGGAACACGTTGGTGGACATGTCGAGGATCGCCGACGCGTAGTCGAGGCGGTCCTCGTTGACGTCGAGGAACTCCTTCACCCGCGAGATCACGCCGTCGTGGCTCAGGCCGCGCTCGGCGACGAAGCCGTTCACGTAGCCCTCCGCCGCGCGGATGTTCTCGCCGACGAGCTGCTTCTTCTCGTCGAGTCCGCCCCCAGGGAGGAGGCTCGCCACCCGCTGAAAGAGCCCGCTCTGCATGAAATCGCTCTCGCTCGCGCGCTCGGTGGTCTCGATGATCTTCTGCATGAAGTCGGGCCCGAGCGGCAGAAAGCAGTCGCACGTGATCCACGCCGCGAGGCGCATCTTGTCCTCCTTCGCGGAGCTGGCGACCGCGCCCATGAAGTCTCCGATGCTGTCGCCCGGGAGGCCGTTGGTCATGCAGAAGGCGCCGAGCTCGCACGCGAGCTTGAGCCCCGCGTCGATCGCTTGCGTGGTCTCGAGCTTCGGGGTGACGGACTCGAGGAACCCGAGCCACTCGACGTCTTCGCCGAGCTTGGCGGCCATCGAGGTGAAGCCCGCGAAGGTGGACGCCGAGTCGACCATCGAATAGAGCCCGACGGCGCTCTGGTAGCCCGTGGACTCGTCCATGTAGAGCTCGATCGCGCGACCGGCGACCGCGCCGAGGACGTCCTCGTCGGTCTCGCCCGTGGCCTCGCGCACGGCCAGATGCAGGCTCGTGATGTTGTTCCACTCCCCCGGGACGAGGTAGTCAAGAAAGTTGAGCAGTCGAACGGTCATGTTCGACTCGGGGAGGGACGAGAGCAGCTCTTCGAGGTTGTGGGTCATGGGGTTCCTGATCTGCGTGGGAGGAGGAAGAAGGCGCGCGCGCGCGGGCTCAGAGGCCAGCGACCCCCTTGAGGTCGATCTTCTCGAGCAGCGCCTTGCGCTGATCGTGGGACAGAGTGTCGCTGATGATTTTCACCTGATAGCGCTCCTTCACGAGCAGCATGCTCTGCTTCTTCCCGAAGGTGATGACCGGAGAGCCCGCCACCTTCTCCGTCGACTTCGCGTACTTCTCCTTGGAGTCGGCGTTGTCGACCAGGTCGGCGATGGTCACTGTGCATAGGTCTGCCCCGTCTTTCGCGTACTTCGCCTCGACATAGCCGGGCTTCTCGGTGGTGAAGGTCCGCTTGCCGCCTTCGAGCGTCTCGGGGAAGAAGGCGTTGAGCTTCTTGCCTTCGACTTCCTTGGGGGCGTTGTCGCCCAGGGCCTTCTTCTCTTCGAGCTTCTTCTCGGCGGCGGCGGCGGCGTCCGCGAACTGCGGCTTGTCCTTGCTGCACGCAGGGAACGAGGCGAGCGCGACGGCGGCGGCGAGCGCGACGGCGATCGTGGGCAGGGGCTTCTTCATGGCGATGGTGGGTCTTCCTTCGGTCGGGGCAGGCGCGAAGCGCGGGACGCGGGGGGCGACGCGGGGGCGACGCGGGGGGCGAAGAGTGCGTCGCTTGGTTCGCGGCGCGCGCATCGTTTTACAACGCCGCTCGCAGAAGCCTCCAGCAATTCCGCCCCCCAGAAATCGACCCTGTGCGGCACGTTTCGTGTAAGTACCGCGCGCGTGCGCGCTCGTCCGCGCTCGCCTTCCTCTCGCGCTGCGGCGCCCACCCGGTCCCCGAACCCCTCCCGCGCCGGCCCGGCGCCCCCAAGGAGCCCCTTGAGCTTCATCCACGACAAAGCGAAGGCCGAGCTCGCGCGCGTCAACCTCGCCCGCAAGAAGCAGGTCTACCCCTACTTTCGCCCCTTCGAGACCGGCGGACTCCACACGCAGATCGATGGCAAGCCGATCGTCAACTTCAGCTCGAACGACTACCTCGGCCTCACGAATCACCCGAAGGTGAAGGAGGCGGCGATCCGCGCGGTCGAGAAGTACGCGTGCGGTCTGTCGAGCTCACGAGTGCAGGCGACCACGGTGGAGCACGTCGACCTCGAGCGGCGCCTCGCGAAGTGGTTCGGGTTCGAGAGCTGCCTCGTGTTCACGACCGGCTATCAGGCCATGCTCGGCACGCTGATGGCGCTCGCCGACAGTGACACGACGCTCATCCTCGACAGCTTCAGCCACGCCTGCATCCTCGACGGCACGTTCCTCGCGGCGGGCGTACCGGGGAAGGCGCCGGAGGTTCGCTTCTTCAACCACAACTCGGCGCGGAGCCTGGAGCGCATCCTAAAGACGCGCGAGCGGAAGAACGCCATCGTGCTGGTCGAGGGCGTGTACTCGCTCGACGGCGACCGCGCGCACCTCAAGGAGTTCGTGGAGATCTGCGACCGCTACGACGCCGTCCTCATCGTGGACGACGCCCACGGGACCGGCACGCTCGGCGAGCGGGGTACCGGCATCCTCGAGGCCGACGGCCTGCTCGGACGTGTGCCCATCGTGGTGTCGACGTTCTCCAAGACGTTCGGTGGCATCGGCGGCATCTTGCTCGCCGACGAGGTCATCATCGACCTCGTCAAGCACAACGCGCGGAGCTTCCTCTTCAGCGCGTCGCTGCCGATCCCCATCGTCGCCGCGGCGAGCACCATCCTCGACATGCTGGAGGCCGACGGGCCGGCGATGGTGCGCGAGCTGCACCAGAAGTCGGACTACATGCGCGGCAGACTCACCGGCATCGGCTTCGATCTCGGCGCGAGCAACACGCACATCATGCCGGTCATGTGCCGCGACGAGCGCAAGACCCTCTTCATGCACGTGGCGCTCCTCGAGTGCGGCGTCCTCATGGTGCCCATCACCTACCCGGGGGTGAAGCTCGGCGAAGAGCGCCTCCGCGTGAACGTGACGCGTGGGCACACGCAGGAAGACATGGACAACGCGCTGTCGCTGCTCGAGAGCTACGGCGAGGCGTTCTTCGTGCTCTCGGGCGAAGATCTTGGCCCGATGGAAGACGAGGAGCTCGGAGCGTAGCTACTCGGGGCGCGAGAGCTTCAGGACGGCCTTCGCCACGTCGTCCACGGTGCCGAGGCCGGCGAGCATCTCGCTCGGCATGCTCACGTCGAAGCGCTCCTCGGCGTCGGCGATGAGCTCCATCACCGCGAGGCTGTCGAGCCCGAGATCGTTCATGATGTGGTCGCCCGGCGACACGCTCCGGGCCGCGCTCACGTGGCGCCGGAGCAGCTCGATCGTCTTGGCGAGGGTGTCGTCGTAGGTGAGCATCGACGACGCTGTAGCATTCCCGCGAACGGGCGCCTCGCGCAAAGCAGCGCGCAGCTCCTCGAAGAGCCCCCTCCGCGAGGGCGCCGCGAACGCCGCGCGCATCACCGCCACCCCGTCGGCCCCCGCGCGCACGCAGGCCGCGGCGCGCTCCGGCGTGACGCCGCCGAGGGCGAGCACGCGGAGCCTCCCCCCGAGTGCGCCGCCCGCGTCGGACTCGGACGCGATCGCGCGGGCCTCACGGAGCGCCTCGAGCCCTCGGGCCGGGCCCTTCCCGGGCACGGGGTAGATCGGGCTGACGAGGACGGCGTCGAGACTGTTCGCCGCGGCAGCGCGGACGTCCTCCGCGGCGTGGGCGGCGCGCGAGAGCCAGAGCCCGCCGAGCGCGGCGCGTAGCCCCCCAGCCGGCATCCCCGACGGCGCGTGGACCCCGTCCGCCGCGAGCTCGCGCGCGAGCCCCACGTCGCCGTTCACGACGAAGGGCACGCCGCACGCGCGAGCGGCCTCCGCGACGAGGACCGCGACGCGGCGCGCATCGACGACGCTCGCCTTGGCCCGGGCCTGCACCACGACCGAGCGCCCGAACACCTCGGCGGCCGCCTCGACGGCGCGCCGTAGCGAGGTCGCCTCGATCCCCTCGGGCGTGATGAGCATCACCGCCACCTCCACGCGCGCGCGGGTCATCGACGCCAGCGACGCCTACGGCCCGCCGCCGGTGGACGCCGTGGGCGGCGCTCCCGCGAGCTGCCGCTTCGCCTCGGCCACGTGGCGGTTCGACGGATACCGCTCGACCAGGAAGCGCAACGTGGCCTGCGCCGCTGGCTCGTCGTTCTTCTTGCGAAACTCGAGCGCGAGCTGCCACAGCGCGTCGCCCGCGGAGTCCTCGGTGCGGAGCGTCGGATCGGGCTCGCGCGTGCACTGCATGGGGGCAACGGCGAAGGACGCGAGCAGGGTCGAGACGACGGCGAGGCGGAGCATCGGTCGGCATTCTATTCGATAAGGCCCGCCGCGGGGCTCGAGGCGTTCGCGTAGCGGCTCTTCTTCATGCGCCCAGCCTCGAAGGCCTTTCGCCCCGCCGACACGGCCTCGCGCATCGCCTCGGCCATCAGCACCGGGCGCTTGGCGTGGGCGATCGCCGTGTTCATGAGCACCCCGTCACAGCCAAGCTCCATCGCGATCGCCGCGTCGCTCGCCGTGCCCACCCCGGCGTCGACCAGCACCGGGACGCGCGCGTGCTCGAGGATGATCGAGAGGTTGTGCGAGTTCTTGATGCCGAGGCCGCTGCCGATTGGCGCCGCGAGGGGCATGACCGCGGCGCAGCCCGCGTCCTCCAGCTTCCGGCACAGCACCGGATCGTCCATGCAATACGGGAGCACCACGAACCCCTCCTTCACGAGCACCTTCGCGGCCGCGAGGGTCTCCTCGCCATCCGGGTAGAGCGTGCGCGGATCGCCGATGACCTCGAGCTTCACGAGGTCGGCGATGCCGAGCTCTCGCGCCAGCCGGAGCGTGCGGATCGCGTCGTCGGCCGTGTAACAGCCTGCCGTGTTCGGCAGCAGCTTCCAGGGCTTCCGCGCGAGCAGGCTCATCAGCGAGCCCTCCCCACGGTCGTTCAGGTCCACGCGCCGGAGCGCCACGGTGACGAGCTCGGCGCCCGAGGCGTCGATGGCCGCCTCGGTCTCGGCGACGCTGGCGTACTTGCCCGTGCCGACGATGAGCCGGCTGTGGAAGGAGTGCCCGCCGATTCGGAGTGGATCGCCCATGCCTCCGCTTACCTCGCGTAGTCCCGGACGGCAAGTCACCCCGGCCTCCGACTCCGCCCCGGCCCCGACGGGATCGCCGCCGGTTCGTTGACACGGCGGCGGCCGGACGGCCATGGTCACACGGATGGCGTGCCAGGCGACCCGGCCCTACGGCCTCCGAGCGGCGACAGCGCGGGCTCGCGCAGCGGGACTCCTCGCGCTGGGCCTGGCGATCGCCACCTCGCGCCACGCCTCCGGGGCGCCGACCGCCAGCGCGGCGCGGGACGAGATCGAGTCAGATTCAACAGTTATTCCGGATGGTTACGGAGCGCTCTTCGTCCCCGATCTGGACCCCACACCCGACAACGACGCGTCGGTCATCGTCGA
Source organism: Myxococcales bacterium (assembly GCA_016720545.1). Taxonomy (NCBI): domain Bacteria; kingdom Pseudomonadati; phylum Myxococcota; class Myxococcia; order Myxococcales; species Myxococcales bacterium. The sequence continues at coordinate 93,267 of JADKKK010000018.1, read as the reverse complement.
GCTCGAGGGCGAGACGCTCACCGTCGCCCGCCTTGGGCGCCGCGTGCCCGTACCGCCCGGCCGGTATCGGCTGCGAATCGGCTCGGGCCCGAAGGAGCTCCGCGCCCGCGCCGACGTGGAGGTGGTCGCCGGCGAGACCGCTGCGGTCAGCCCTTCCTACGGCGTCCTCCGGGTCGCGATCGTCGACGGGCAGGGTCGGCCGGTCGACCAGAGCTTCGTCGTCGCAGCCACCGGCGAAGGCCCGCACGCGCTCGGGGGCGTGCACGGCCCCTTCCGCCCCAGCTTCAAGCCCGGGCAGCGGGCGTCGTTCGGCGTCACCCTCCCTGCCGGGCGCTACGTCCTCGCGCTCGGCGACGATCCGAAGGCGCGCGAGGGCGCGGTCGCCCTGGTCGTGCCGCGAGGCGAGGCCGTGCAGTACCGCGTGGTCGTCGAAGACGGGCGCCTCGTGCGCACCGAGTTCGGCGAAGGCGACGTCATCGTCGAGCCGAGCGTCTACCGCCTCCGCTGGACCCTGGCGGCCGACGGGACCCTCGGGAGCCGCCAGCACCAGCTCTCCTCGTACAACGGCGACGCCCTCACGCTCGGCGCGTACAGCCGCCTCGAGCTCGGCATCGACACCGGACGCCACCTCGCCGAGCTGAGCCTCTTCACCGACCTCGCGGCGGTCGGTATTTTGTCGTCCAACGGCAACTCCGAGCTGCCTCTCCAGAAGGTCACGGACGATGTCCGCGCCGAGGCGCTCTACAACTACCGGCTCGGCGGCGTCGCGGGCCCGTACGCGCGGGTCGCAGCCACCACCTCCATCTTCCCTACCCGCTTCTACGCGCCGGACACGATGCGCGCGGTGACGACCCGGGAGGACGGCAGCGTCGCCCGCGACGAGACGTTCGTCCCTGGGGAGGCGTACCGCTTGTTCCCGGAGCTCGGCCCGCTCATCCTCCAGGAGGCCGCCGGGCTCGGCACGAAGCTCGAGGTCGAGATGTTCCGGTTCGCCATGCGCGGCGGCCTCGCGGCACGCCAGGCGTACTTCTTCGACGGGCGCGCGGTGACGCGCAGGAGCGGTCGCGAGCTCGAGCTGCTGGCGCTCTCCGACGTCAGGACGTTCGGCATGGAGGCCACGGTGATGGCCGGGGTGACGCTGCGGAACGTGCTCGACCTCGACACCCGCCTCGACGGATTCTTGGGCGAAGACCAGTTCGGCGCCGTGTTCAAAGGAGAGGAAAAGTACCGCCCGATCTACCGCTGGGACACGTCGGCCTCGGCACACCTGAGCCGGCACGTCTCGCTCGTCTATACGCTCGGTCTGCGACGGGACACCCCAGCGCTCCGCGAGACTCAGCTCTCCCACTCTCTTCGCTTGAGGCTCCAGTGGTCCATTTTCTGAAGCTCGGTGTCTCGGGGACCGCGCGGTCGCTCGTCGCGCTCGCGGCGGCCTGCGGGCTCGCGGCGGCCTGCGCGCCCTTGCTCGCAGCAGGGCAGACGGGCCCTCACGCCCCCGATCCGCGGCTCGATCCTACGGAGCGCGCCGTACAGCTTCGGGTCGCCCTCACCGCGCTGAAGGAAGAGCACCCCGGGCTGCAGCCGCTCGAGGTCACGCGCGCGGAGGCGTGGCTCGATCGTGCCGAGGCGCTCACGCGGTCGTCGACGAACCCGGAGCTGCGCGACCTGTTGCTCGAGACCGCCGAGGGTCAGCTCACCATGCTGCGGTCCGAGGTTCGCCTTACCCCCCCCCCCCATGGGGGGGCGGGGGCGGAGGCGGGGGCGACCCGCGACGCGACGACGGGCGACGCGCCCACCCCGCGCCCCTCCGGCGTGGCGCCCCCGTTCGCGGGGACCGGCCGCGCGACAGACGGGGGCGAGCCGTGAGGCGCGTCGCGCTCGCGAGCCTCGTCGCGACGCTCGGCGCGCTGGGCTGCACACCCGCGGCGATCCCCCCCGCGGTGGTGGAGGCGGACGCGGCGCTGCAGCGCCGCGAAGTGCGGCTCGTCGCCGTCCAGCGACCCAAGCTGGTCGCCGAGGCCAAGGTCCTCGCGCAGCGCGCTCGGGAGGCGGCCGAGCGGGGCGAGGCGGAGCAGGCCACGCTCCTCGCTCGGCAAGCGCTCCAAAAGGTGCACATTGCACGCAACTTCTCGATCCGCGAGACGGCGGAGCGCAGCGCGGCGGTGCTCGAGCGAGCGGAGCGCGGGTCCGCGCGAGGGAAGCCCGACCCGGCGAGGGTGCCAGCGGCGCCCGCGACCGCCGCCGGGCCGACGCTCGTCCACGACGGCTCCCTCCGAGCGCTCGCCGAGCGGGCGCTCGTGCGCCTCGCGCTCCGCCGCAGCGAGCTGCTCGGACAGCTCCGCGATCAGACGTGCGGCGGGCCGTACCGCGAATTCGAGGCCGTGTTCGAGCTCGCTCAGCGGCGCTTCGATGCGGGCGACCACGAGGGCGCGTACGAGCTCGCCGTCCGCGCGCAGGAGCGCCTCCGCGCGTGCGACGCGCAGGCTCTGCCGGCGGGTCCCGCGCCGCTGTCCCCGCGTGGTGAGGTCGAGAACGAGCCCGCTCGACGCAAGGCCGCCGCTGCGCTCCAGAAGGCGCAGGTCGAGCTCGCCCGCGTCCGCGCCGCCACCCCTGCGGATCCGGCTCTGACCAACGCGGACGCGCTCCTCGCGGCCGCCGACACGTGGTACCTTCGGCGCTCCTACGCGGAGGTCGTCGAGCTCGCGGGCCGCGCCACCGCCCTGCTCACGCGCCCACGCCCTGCGGCCGCCGACGGCGCGCTCGAGGCCGCCGAGACCGCCTTGCGCGACGCGCGCCTCGCCCGGGACGCGTGCCCCGACGGCGAGGCGAAGGAGGGAGGGCTCGCCGAGCTCTCCGCCGCCGAGCGAGCGCTGGCCGCCCGGGCCCACGCCGAGGCGGCGCAGCGCGCGCGCAAGGCCGCCCAGACCTTTCGATCCGCCGCGCTGTGCGCGCGCGCCCGCGGCGAGCTCCAGCGTGGCCTGCAGGTGACCGCGGGAGAGGACCCGCGCGCGCCCCAGGTCGCGCTGTTTCGGAGGGCCGAGGCCCGCTTCAAGGCGGGATCGTGCGCGGAGGCGATCGCGCTCGCGGAGGAGGCCTCACGGGCGGCGCCTGCTGCGGACGAGGCCTCGAGCCGCCCGGGCGCGCCATCACGCACCGCGGAGCCCGCGCACGACGACGCGACCAAACGAACGGCGGCGTTCGTCGACGAGCGGCTCGCGCAGGTGGCCCCTCTCCCAGGCTTCGAGCCGACCTGGCGCGACGCCTACCGCGCCATCTTCCTCGCGCTCGCGCTGCGGGACCAGGGAGAGCAGACGAGCCCTCACCTGCGCGGACCGCTCACCGAAGCCGACGCGCTGCTCCTCCGCGCGCGCCACGCGTGGGACCGCCGGGCGTACGATTCCGCGACGCACCTGGCGGATGCGGCGCGCCGCCTCGTCGCTCCGCTCGCGACTCCACCCGCCGACGCGGGCACGCCGGAAGCCCTCGCACAGGCGCGGCGCAAGGCGCAGTGGGCCCTCCGCGCGGCAACAGACTTCGTCACGGCGTGCGAGTCGGCGCGCTGCAGCGCGCGCACGGGGCACCGGGCGGACGTCGCCGCCACGATGACGGCAGCGCACGGGGCGCTCGGCGACGGGCGCTACACGGCCTCGATGGAGCTTGCGCGGCGCGCGGAGCTCCACCTCGTCGCCGCGCTCCGCGCGCCCCTCACCTCGCGCACTACGCCCGAGCCCGCGCACGCGTCGGCGGCGGAAGTCGATCGCGCCTTCGAAGCCGCGGAGCTCGCGAAGGCGACCTGCGACGGCCAGCGCTGCGATCCGGCGGTCGCGAGCCGGGGCCGCGTCGCGCTCGGCATCGCCCTCGCGTCGCGCGCCGACGGGCGCCTCGACGACGCGCTGCGCGAGGCCGATCGCGCCGCGCAGCGGCTTCGCTTCGCGGCCATTCCCCCGTTCGAGATCCCGGTGCAAGTCCGCGGGGTCAAGCGCGAGGGCCCCCAGCTCGTCTTGACACCTCCGCTCGCGTGGAGGCCCTACTCGACGGAGCTCGCCGCCACGAGCGAGCCGAGTGTCGCAGCGCTCGCGCGAACGCTCACCGACAACCGCCCCGCGCTCCGCCGGGTCCGCCTCGTCGTACGACACGGGGCGCGAGCGGCCGCCACCCTCGCGCTCGGGCGGGCGCAGCGGCTCCGCGCCGCGCTCGTCGCCCGGGGTGTGCCCGAGGCGCTCGTCGAGGCCGAAGCCGCGGTCGCCGCCAAGGCCGGGCCCCCGTACGAGATCGAGTTCGAGCTCGCCGACGGAGCCCCATGACCCCGCGTGCGAAGGTCCCCCCTCTCGCCACGCCCGCCGCGCTCCGCGGGCTCGTCACGCTCGCAGTCGTCGCCGGAGTGGGAGCCGGCGCCGGGTCCGCGCGCGCGCAGCCGAGCCCCTTCTCCGACTACGAGCACATGAAGCGCGGCTCACCTCCCCCCGCGATCGCCGCGCGCCCGCCCGAGCTGCCCGTGCTGCCCTGGCAGCGCGGCTCATGGATACTCGGCCTCCGCAGCGCGTTCAGCTACACGGGCGCGTCCTCCGCGTCCCTCGTGGGCGACAACGAGAGCAGCACGACGTTCTTCTTCCGCTTCACGCCCACCCTCCAGGTGCACGTGGTGGATCGCGTCGCGCTCGGCGTGTCGTTCGGCCTCCTGAGCCGGTCCACCGGTCGCGAGGGCGGCGGTGGGGCGTCCGAGATCGACTGGCTGACGGAGGTCACTGCACACTACACATTCCCGATCACGGCGCGCTTCGCGCTCACGCCGGGGGTCGGCCTCGGGTTCTACTTCGGCGGGAGCGATCGTCGGCTCTTGCTGAAGGAGGGCGGCCCGCCGATGGACGAGTCTCTGAGCACCCGGGGCTTCGCGGCCGCGCTCCACCTCGACGTGGGCTACCAGGTGTCGAAGAACTTCCAGCTCCGCTCCGGCCTCGGTCTGTTCGCGAGCGCGGGCTCGGAGTCGGTGGAGACCGCGCGTACGGCGCTCGGCACCACGGCGTTCAACTTCACCGTGCCCATCGAGGTCCACTACACGTTCTGAGCGGCATGCTCGGCGACGCTCTACGCGGCAGCTTGCACGCCGCGGCGCGGCGGCGGGCGACGCCACCGTCGGTGGAGCCAGAGCCAGGACGCCGGGTGGGCGAGCACGTGTCGCTCGAGCAGCGCGGTCGCGGCGCGCGCGGCCGCGCGCGGGTCGTCGGGGCTCACCTCGCCTAGCACCCGCACCTCTCCACCCTCGCACACCGCGACCAACACCGCCGCCCCCGTCCGCCGCGCGAGCACGAAGGGCGCGCGATCGACCAGCGCCTCAGCGCCGAGAAACGGACACGGCTCGCCGTGCTCGGCGCGGTCCGGGACCTGGTCTATCGCCATCGCGACCACGCGCCCGGCGCGAAGGGCCGCCGACGCCCAAGCGAAGGCCCCGCGAGGTTCGATCACGGCGACGCCGAAGCGCGCGCGAAGGCCCCTCGCGAAGCGGTCGGCAAGGCCCACGCCCTGACGCTTGGCCACGACGCTCACGGGGTACAGTGTCGCGAGGGCGAACGCCGCGAGCTCCCAGTTGCCGGTGTGCGACGCCGCGATCACGACGGGGCCGCGCGCGCGCGCGCGCTCGAGCGCCGCGCGCGCGTGCGGGCCGAAGGCGACGAGCGTGGGGTTGCGCGAGAGCGCCACGCCAACGAGGTCGACGACATGACGCGCGAGCTCGCGGTAGACGGCCATCGCCGGGAGCTCGAGGCCCGCGCGACGGAGCGCGCGCTCGACGTGTCGCCGCCGCACGCGCAACACCGCGCCGAAGAACCAGCCGAGCGCGGCCGCGGTGACGCGCGCGGTGCGGCCGTGAGAGAAGGTCGTCGAGACGACCCCCGCGCCGCTCACGCCCCGAAGCCGGCCGGGCGGCGCCCTTCGGTGCCCGAGCCCTCGCGCCCGATGGCGATGACGCCGGACAACAACACGGCGGTCGTGGTCTTCGGGGACCGCGCGACCAGGAGCTCGCCAGCGACCCGCAGGTGCTCGACCCGCCCGACGGCGAGGCTACTGCCGCCCGATGCCACGTGAAGCGTGAGGCTGACGCCGTCCGGAGGCACGTATGCGCCTGCTTTTGCTGGGACATCAAGGGCCTTCAGGGCGGCTTCGAGCTCGACGGGGGTCATGGGCGCAAGGTAGCAAGTTCCCTCCGCAACGCGACCCCGATTCGCGCGCAGACTTGCACGCGAGCTCGCACGCGAGCTTGCACCCGCTCGGCGCGTGCGCCACCCTGCGCCGCATGGCCTCCGAGCACGGCGCGCTGAAGTCCACCTCCGAGGTGATCATCTCGCTCAAGCGGGTGAGGAAGACGTTCGGCGACCAGGAGGTGCTCAAGGGGATCGACTTCGACGCACGTCGGAACGAGACCACGGTCATCATCGGCGGCTCTGGGGCGGGCAAGACCACCCTGCTGCGCCTCATCGTTGCCTTGGAGCAGCCCACGAGCGGAGAGATCTGGATCGACGGCACCAACATCGTGGGGCTCAGCGAGCGAGCGCTGAACAAGGTCCGCAAGAGCTTCGGCATGGTCTACCAGTACGCCGCGCTGCTCGACTCGTTCACGGTCCTGGAGAACGTCGCCTTCCCCCTCGTGGAGCACACGAAGCTCTCCGCGGCCGAGATCAAGGACCGCGTGGTCGACAAGCTCACCATCTTGGGGCTCGACCCGAGCGTCATCAAGAAGTTCCCGAGCGAGCTCTCCGGTGGCATGCGCAAGCGCGTCGGGCTCGCCCGAGCGCTGATGCTCGAGCCGCCGATCCTGGTCTACGACGAGCCCACAAGCGGGCTCGACCCGCTCACGAGCCGCCTCGTCGACGACCTCATCGAGGAGATGCGTGATCGCTTCGGCGTGACGAGCCTCGTGATCTCGCACGACATCGCGAGCTGCTTTCGGATCGCGCACCAGGCGCTGCTCCTCATCCGCGGTCGCATCGTCGCGCGCGGCACGCCCGACGAGCTCGCCTTCGGCGAGAGCGAAGAGGCCCGCGAGTTCATCCGAAACGCCGGGGTCGACGTGCAGAACGTGCGGCGTGTTGCCGCACGCACCTGAGCCACACCTGAGGAGACGCTAGGCGGCAGCCCGGAGCGCCTCCGCGGCCTCCTCCAGCGTCACGAACGTGTATCCTGCACGTCTCAGGACATCGACGGCCGACCGCAGCGACGCGCGCTTTCGCGCCAGGGGCACGCGCACGTCGGGCTGGTGCGGGCTCAGAGCCTCGAGCCCGTCGGCCGCGTCGAGGAGGTCGATGCCGTGGAGCTCCAAGTTCACGAGGGGCTCGCTCACGCACGCGCCCACGAGGCGGCGGGCCACGAAGGGGCCGCCCAGGGTGAGGCTCGTGCCGATCACAGGGAGGCGCAGTGTCGGCGTGACCTGGATGGGCAGCTCGAGGAGCCCCCCTCCGCGCGCGTGGTACGGGCGGCCCACGCGGTACGGGCGGATGGGCGCGGTGAGCACGCGCGGGGTGTCGACGACGCTGTGGCTGACCCGGCCGCGCGCGCGGATCATGCCGACGGCCGCGGCCTTCGCAGCCCAGTAGGAAGGGCATGGGAACACCGACGAGTCGTAGCCGACCTCAAGCTCCGCGAGCACGTCGAAGACCTGATCGGTGATCGTGTAGCCCGGCGCGCGGAACCCACGCGGGCGTCGCCCGACCGCGCCCTCGATGGCCGCCGCCCCAAGATCGATTTGGCGAACGATCTCCGCGCGCGGAAGGCGGGTGAGGTCGTACCTGTGGTCGAGCGAGTGGTTCGCGATCTCGTGCCCGGCGCCAACCGCCCGCGCGAGCGCCTCGCCAGAGGCCGCCCGGGCGAGATCGGCCCCCACCGCGAACAGCGTGAGCGGGTAGCCGCCGAGCGCGGCCTCGTCCACGAGCCGCGGCACCGCGAGGTCGTAGACGAGCGCCTCGACAGCCGGTGGGGGGGAGAGGCCGTGGATGGCGTAGTAGTTGGGGATCTCGTCGAGATCGACGCTGATGGCCGCGAGCTTCACGGTGCCCTCCGCGGCGGCGTCCGCGCCTCCGCGCTCGCGCGCCCGCTGTACGGGCGTCGCCCGCGACCGCGGGACACCTGGCTCACCGGAGAGACGCAGAGAAGCACGGCGTCAGGCCTCTAGCACAGGCGTGGCCTCACTGTCGGGCCAGCTTCACCTTGCCGATCAGGCCCACGCTGCGCACGCTGATGCTCGCCGCGCCCTCACCCGCGGCGCCGAAGCCCTCGCCCGACTTCACGCCGGGGAACGCCGTGGCGTCGACGTCTTTGGGATCGGCGGCCTGGAGGGTGATCTTGTCGGCTGCGAAGTTGGCGGGGAGTCGCAAGGTCGCGTCGAACTCGGCCGCGATGGAGATCAGGCTCCCCTTCGTGGGCGTGATCGACGCCTCGACGTCGCCGGCGCCCTGCGCCTCGGCGGTGAGGTTCCCGGTGATACCCGAGACCTGAATGTCGCTGTTGCCGTTCCTCGCGAGCACCGAGACGGGCTTCGCTGCGTCGCCCGCGGGCACGGTGACCGTGAGCCCCTCGCAGCCGGAGCTGCCGAGGGTGGCGGTGCCGTAGTCCTGCTTCGCGTGGCCGCAGCGCACGACGATCTTGCCGCCCACGTCCGCGATCGTGAACGACGCGATCACGTCGCGCTGCGCCGATTTCGCGTTCTCCGCTTCGCTGCCATCGGCCCACGAGACGATGCTCGCCGTGGCCACGACCTTGGTGGCGCCTGGGCTCCCGTTGATCACGATGCCCGCGCCCGAGCCGGGGTTGACGCCGTCGTTGATGACCTCGATCGCCTGCCCCGTGTACGCCTGCTCGCGCACCGGCTTGTCGGCGGACACGAAGCGCGTCTTCGACTTCCCGGTGATGGAGATCGAACCGTCGGGGTTGGTCACGGTGCTGAGGGTGCAGGCGGAGCTCGCCGCGCCGAGGACGAGGAGACCAACGATGGAAGCGATGCGCATGAAGTGACTCCGTGGGTCGTTGAGGTCGGGTTACCAAACGTTGGACCGGCCGCCGCCGTCGCCTATTCAACAGCCTCCCCGCCCGGCGCGAGCTGCACCGCGAGCGAACGGGCCGCGACGCGGTTCGCCGCTTCGATCGCGGCACCAAGCTGGGCGTCCGTGGTGTCCCGAGGCAGAGGCGGCCCGAGCGCGATCGCGACCCGGGAGAACGGCCACGCGACCGCGTAGCGGTCCCAAGCCCGCTCGAACATGTGGCCACGCGTCACGGCGCTGCCCATGGGCACCAGCACGCCTCGGGCGTGGCGCGCAGCCCACGCGGCGCCGGGCTTCACGTGTCCCCGTGGACCCCGCGGGCCGTCGACGGCGAACGCGAGATCGTCACCGGCGCGGGCACGGCGCACCAGCGCCGCGGCGCCCCGCGCGCCCCCCAAGCGCGTGGACCCGCGCACGACCCAGAAGCCCAACGCGCGCAGGACGCCGGCCTGAAGCGCGCCGTCCCTCGAGAGGCTGACGAGGACGGCCGTGCGTCGTCGGCGCCGCCACGCGAGCAACGGGAACTGCGTGCCGTGGAAGAACGCCAGTACCCAAGGCGCCGCTGCGCCCGCGTCGGCGCCCTCCGCCAGCGCCCCGACGGCGGGGTCGACGAGCACGCGCGCGCGGAGTGTAAAGAGCCAGATCCGCACGAGGAGCCCGACGATGAAGCCGAGCCCCTCGCGCATGCGCGTCACGCCTTGAGCGACTGGAGCATCAACTTGGCCCGCTCGAGGTCGGGCTCGTTCTCGAGCGCGCGCTCGAGCATCTGCTTGGCCTTGGCCGCGTCGCCCTGCCTGTGACTGATGTCACCCAGGTAGAAGAACACCTCACCCTTCGAGATCCCCGAAGAGCCGTCGAGCCGCTGGAGGAGCAGCGCGCGGAAGGTCTTCTGCGCGCGCTCGAGATCGCCGGTGTCGAGCGCCAGCACGCCGAGATCGCGGAGCACCGACACCGAGCCGGGATCGATCTTGAACGCGAGGTCGAGCTGGGCGATGGCCACGTCCTTGTTGCCGAGCTGCGCGAGCGCGTTGCCCAGCTTGTGGTGGTAGACCGAGAGCTCCTTCGTTCGCTTGGCGCCGAACGAAGCGATGATGCGCTCGAGCACCACGGTGGCGTCCTGCTCGCGCCCCGACGCGGTGTACGCGTCGCAGAGCAGCAGGAGCATCTCGCGGTCTTCGGGCATCAGCTCGGTCGCCTTCTCGAGGACGGGAATGGCGTCCGCCGGGGTAGCGCGCTCAGTGATATGTATCTCCGCCGCGCGGCGGAGCAGCTTGACGGCGTCTGCGTCGGCCGTGGAAGCGCCGCTCGAGCGCGCAAGGTCAGCCTCCTCCGCGAGGAGCGCGGCGAGCTCGGGCCACTTCTTGCGGCGCTCGAACGCCGCGAGGAGGCGTGGGCGAACGTCACGTCCGGGCGGGACGAGTGCGATCGCCTGCTTGAGCGCCTCTTCGACGCCGTCGAGCTGGTCGAGCTTGAGCCGAACGTCCGCGAGGCGGAGCGCGAAGGCCTTCGCCTCCTCGGGCGGCGCGACCTCCACGAGCTTGACGAGCGCGAGCTCCGTGCGCGCGTAGTCGGCGCGGCCCTCGGCGATGCGTGCGACAGCCTCGAGCGCGTCGCGGTGGAGCGGGTCCTGCTCCAGGACGGCCTCGAACGTCGCCAGCGCGCGGCCGGCGTCCTTCAGGCGCCCCTCGAGCACCTGCCCGAGCCGCACCTTCAGCGCGAGCTCGGCGGCACCGTCCGCGCGCTCCTTGGCGCGCGCGATCTGCGTGTCGAGGAGGTCGGCGAGCTTGTCGTCCTGCCCAGTCTTCTCCAAGATTTCGGAGAGCAGGATGGCGGCGGCGCGCTCGTCGGGCTCCTCCTCGAGCACGGCGTTCAGAGTGTCGATCGCGTCGTTCGGCGCGTCGAACTTGTCGGTCTGCAAGCGCGCGGATCGATGCGAAGGGCCACGCGCTCCGCAGGGTTCGTCGCGTTGTCGATGAGGTTCAGGAGGAGCCGCGCGAGGTCCTTGTCGCGACCCGTCTCGGCGTACAGATCCCTCAGCGCGCGCGCGGCGCGCTCGTCCGAGGGCTCCGAGTCCAGGATCTCCTGGTGGAGGGTGATCGCGCGATCCTTGTCGCCGAGCTTCTCCTGGACGACGGTCGCCGCGCGGCGACGGAGCTCGAGGGCCTCGCCGCCGTCCATCGCGTTCTCCGCACGCCTGAGCAGCAGCGTGGTGACCTCGGCGAAGTCGGCCGCGTGCTCACGGAGCGCGATGAGCTCTGCGAGGGCCCAGTCGTCGGCCTCGTTCTCGGCGAGCTGCTCGCGCAGCGCGGTCTCTGCCAGGGCGACGTCGCCGAGCGTGTTCTGAGCGACCTCCTTGGCCTCTCGGAGGAGCTTGCTCTTCTCGCTGGGGTCGGTCTCGACCTTCGCGAGGCCGCGGAGCACCTCGACGAGATCTCGCTCCCGGCCCACGACGCGGAGCAGCGCCTCCAGCGCGCGGAGGGCCTCTAGGCTCTCCTTGTCGAGCGCGATCGCCTTCCGAAGCGCGGCCTCGGCGCCAGCGGCGTCGGAGGCGCGATCGCGACGCCAGCCCGCGATGCGGACCCAGAGCTCCACCGGCGCCTCGAACGAGTCGAGGTTGAGCGACGACTGGGTCCGCGACGCCTGGTTGGCGTCGAGCGCGGCGGCCACCGCGTTCGCGGCCTCCGCCCACTGCCCCGTGATGCCGGCCACCCGCTCGAGCTCGACCTGGACGTCGACCTCGAGGGGGCTGTCCCCCATGGCGGCCTCGAGGGCGCGCTGCGCGCCAGCGAGATCGTTCGCCTCCGCCTCGAGGACGCGGGCGTGCTCGAGGCGCGCCGCGACGCGGGCCTTCGACCCCTCTGCCCGGCCGACGCGCTTGGCGAAGAGCGCAGCGAGCTCCCGGCTGAGCGAGAGGGACCGATAGACGGTCTCCAGGGCCTCGAACGCGTCCTCGAAGAGGTCGGATTCGCCGAGGAGCTTCTCCATGAGCTCGCGGCTTGGACCGTGGGCAGGGACGCGCTCGAGCGCCGACCGCAGGGTCGCGAGGCCGAGGGCCTTCGCCGAGAGCGCATCGATCTGCAGGCAAGCGAGGCGATGGATGAGGTCCGCGGCGATCGCCGCGTCGTTCTCGAGCGCGATGCGGCGCTCGAGAACGTCCGCGAGGGCCGCGCTGTCCCCGACCTCTCCGAACACCGACTCCAGGGCGACCAGCACGTCGACGGTGTCGCCGCCCTGCTCCGCGGCGCGCTGGAAGGCGTCCGCCGCCTTGCGGGCGTCCCCGAGCTGATGGCGCTCGACCTTGCCGAGGCGCGAGTAGAGGTCCGCCGTGACCGCGGCGTCGAAGACCGACGTCGCGCGCTCGAGCAGCGCCTCGGCGTACTTCTCCCAGCCCGCGCGTCCGACGATGCGAGCGAGGCGCTCGACTTCGGCGTGGGTCTCGGCGTGCGCGGGCTCTTCCGCGAGGGCCCGCAGGAGCGCGCCCTCCGCCTTCGCCGGGGAGTCGAGCTGCGACTCGGCGAGCACCGCGATTTCGCGCAGCGTCTTGGCCCGTTCGAAGGGCTCCGTCTCAGCCAGAAGGCGGAGCTCGAGGACCTCGACGAGATCCGCGAACTTGCCCTCGGAGAGCAGGATGGGGCTGACCAACTCCGCCGCCTCGCGGCGGAACTCCTCGCGCGACTCGCCGATCGCGCGGATCGCCGTGACCGAGTCGGGGTCGTAGCCCATGGCGAGGACGTCGGAGTAGGCGGTCATCGCGAGCGCCGGGTCGTCGAGCTCCTTCGCGAGCAGGCGCCCGATTCGCTTCTTCAGCGCTCGACGACGCTCGATGTCGCCCTCGAGCGCTGCGCGCGCACGGAGGTTCTCGTGGAGCTCGGGGTAGAGCGCCTCGCCCTCGTAGAGGGCGCCCAGCCGCTCGAGCACATCCACGGAGTCGCGGTTCACCTCGAGCGCCTCCGTGAGCAGCGAGATGGCCTCTCTCGGCTCGCCCAGGCCCTTCTCGTAGCGCTCCGCGGCGCCGAGCAGCAGCCCGAACTTGAGATCGCCGTCGTCCTCGCCGCACAGCTCGATGCGCCGACGGTAGAGATCGACGAGGCGCGCCGCGTCGTTCTTGATCTCGTAAAGGGGGATCAGGTTGTCGATGGTGAAGGCGTTCGCCGGCTCGAGCTCCAGCGCCTGTTCGTAGGCGTCGGTCGCGCCATGGGCGTCGTCGAGCATGTCGCGCCGCACCTCGCCGATGCGCCGCCACGAGCTCGCGCGGTCTTCGTCGGAGTGGATGAGCTCCACCCGCCGCGCCAGCACTCGGACGAGGATGCCCCAGTCGGAGAGCAGCGTGGCGAGATCGACCATCTCGTCGAGCGGGCGCAGATCGGACTCGTCGAGCTTGAAGAGACGCTCGTACGCGTCCAGCGCGCGCCGCGGATCGTCGCGGTGCTTGTCGTGGAGGCGCGCCAGCGCGTCCAGGAGCCCCTGCTTCCCGATGCCGTCGATCGCGGCAATCCCCTCTTCGTAGGCCGCCGCGAGGTCGTCCCAGCGGGCGGTCGCCACGGCGAGACGATCGAGCTCCTCGCGCGTGCCGCCGTCGTCGGGGTCGAGCACAAACGCCGCGCGGAGGGCGTCGAATGCGCGCCCAGGAGCGTTGCCGCGCTCCTCGAGCAAGCGTGCGTTCTCGCGCAGCACGGAGACGCGCTCGCTGACGTCGGAGGCGATGGCGAGCCGGTGCTCGTTGACTGCCACGATGTGCTGCCAGTCGTCCGCCCGCTCGTACAAGGGACGCAGGATCTCGACCGCGCGGACCTTGTGGGTCTCGTCCGTAAGGAGCGACTCGAGGGCCAGCACCGTCTCGCGGTACGGCGCCCGGGGCGAATCGCCGAGGAGGCCCACGATCGTCTCGTATTCGTCGATCGCGCGCTCCACGTCGCCGACCTTCTCGCGGAGTACCGCGGCGAGGTCGAAGCGGAAGCCGGCCTCGTCCTCGGCCATGGCGCTCTGCTCGGCGCGGCGCCGCAGCAGGTCGGCCAGGTCGGACCAGCGCGACCGCTTTGCGAGCAGGCGCGCGAGCGCGTCGACCGAGACCGTGTTCGTATCGTCGACGTCGACCGCGGTCCGATACGTCTCGATCGCGGCGTCGTCGTCCTTGAGCTCCGACTCCTGAATCGTCGCGATGGTGTGCAGCGTGGCGACACGCGGCTCCGTCTCGTGGCGGTGATCGAGCGCCTCGCGGTAGAGCGCCACACGCTCGTTCGGACGCCCCGCCTTGGCGAGGAGCCGGTCGATGGCGGCGAAAGAGGCCTCCTGCTCCTCCGGGTTCCACGCGTAGGCCCGGCGGAAGAACGTGAGGGCGCGGTCGACGTCGCCCAGGCGCTCGAACAGCTCTCCCGTGCGGGCCGAGAGCTTGGCCGACTCTGGGCCGTCGGAGCTGAGCTTCTCGAGCTCGGCCGCGTAGATCTCGGCCAGGCGCTGCTCTGCGTTCGCGCCGCGCGCGAGGCGCTCGAGCTCCGCCCAGGTGTCCTCGTCGGTGACGTCCTCGGCGAGCAGCCTCGCGGCGACCTCGAGCGCTGCCTTGAGATCGTCGCCCTGCTCCTCCTCGAGGCGCGAGAGGCGCCGGAGCAGCTCGCCGCGCTCGTGGGGATCCTGGCTCGCGCCAAGCCGAGCTTCGATGGTCCCCATGACCTTCCGCCACTCGTGCCGCGCGAGGTACACGGACTCGAGCAGCTCAGCGGCCCGGGCGGCGTGAGCCGGGCGGCCCATCAGGGCCTCCAGCGCGGCGACGGTCGGGGGGTGCTGGGGCACCAGCGCGAGCGCCACGACGTACTCGTCGAAAGCCCGCTCCGCGTCGTCCAGGCGAGACTCTCGCACACCGCCGAGGGAGTGGTGGAGGGCCGCCTTCGCCTCGGCGCCGAGGCCGTCGGCAGCGAGCTGCCGCTCGTAGAGGACCACGAGGTCGTCCCAGCGCGCCTCGGAGGCGTACAGCCGGGACAGGGCCGCGATCGCGTCGGGGTCCAGGCCGAGGTCGAGGATGCGCTCGTAGACCTCGATGGCGTCGGACCGCTGCTCGAGCTTCACGTCGAGGAGGCGGGCCTCCTTCGCGTAGATCGCCCGTCGCTCGTCGTCGGTCTTTGCGTTCTCGCCGCGCAGCTTGATGACACGGTAGAGGTCGTGGTCCGCGGAGGCCGCCTCGAAGATGGCCTCGAGCGCGAGGAGGGCGCGGTCGTCGTCGGCGCGCACCTCGAGGGCCCGCTCGTAGTACTCCTGCGCGAGCGCGGAGTCCGCGAGCTTGTCGCGCGCGAGATCCGCCACGCGCAGCAGCACCTGAAGCTGGAGATCCCCGTCGACGACGTCGACCGCGATCTCCCGAAGGAGCGCGCACAGCCCTCCGAAATCACTTGTCTTTTCAGCGCAGCGCTCGAGGCGGGCGAGCCAGCCGTCGAGGCTCGGCTCCGCCGCCGCGTGGCGAGCCCCTCGACCCGCGTAGCCGAAGGCGCGGCGCGCGTCGTCGAGGCTCGTCTCGGCGACATCGGCGGCGAGCCCGAGCAGCGTGAGCCTCTCGTCGACGCCGTCGGCGGCCGAGATCTGGATGTCGAGCACGCGGAGCAGCTTCTCGTGAGCCTTGTCTTCCTCGTAGAGCGGGCGGAGGAGGTCGGCGGCCGCGCGGCTCGCGATCTCGTTGTCGAGGAGCCCCTCCACGGCGTCCCGGCTCTTCGCGTGCGACGGGTCGAGCGTGAGCGCCTCGCGGTACGCGTCGAGCGCGCCGTCCACCTCGCCGAGGAGGGTGCGACGGACGTCGCCGAGGCGCGTCAGCAGCTCGAGGCGGTCCGATAGCTCGACCGCGAGGGTCAGCTGCGACGCGAGCGTCTCCGCGAGCTCGTCGGCCTTCTTCGCGCGCTCGTAGAGGCGCGCCAGGGCGCCGAGGATCTCGCGCTCCACGCCGAAGTCGTCGATCACGGCGCGGTAGGCGAGGATGGCCTCCTCGGTGTCCTCGAGCTTCGTGTCGAGCGTCGCCGCGGTGCGCACCATGAAGCCTTTGCGGGCCTCCGGGTCGTCGGCGAGGCGCTCCCGCGAGCGGAGCACGCCCACGAGGGCGCGAGCGTCGCCGTTGCGCTCGTAGAGTCGATCGAGCGCCACGAGCGCCTCGCTGTCGACGGGATCGTCCTCCAGACGCTCCTTCCACGCGCCGATCGCGGCCCCGAGATCGGCGAGCTGCTCCTCGCAGAGGAAGCCGAGCCGGCCGAGGAGCTCCTTGCGAGCCTCCCCTCCGTCTTCGAGCTTGACCTGGACGCGGAGCATCTCGGCGAGCTCGCCGCTGCGGCCCGTGGCGCCGTAGACGCGCTCGAGGGCGCGCGCGGCCGGGAGCGCCACGCTCGGATCGTCGCGGTCGAGATCGAGGACCTCGCGGTAGACGACCTCCGCGCGAGCGGCGGCCGCGTCGGCCTCGTAGATCTTGGCGACCGAGAGCAGGATGTCGGCACGGGGCTGCGGCGCGCTCGCGGTCTCCGCCGCCGCGCGGAGCACCTCGGCGGCCCGCGTCATCGCCCCTTGACGGGCGCTGATCTCGAGCAGGCGGGCGCGGTTGTCCGCGTCGTCCGGGGTGAGGGGGACGAGCCGCGCGTACGCCTCGAGGGCGCCCGCGTCGTCCGTGAGGCGCTCGTCGCGGAGGTCGGCGATGCGACGAAGCAGATCGCGACGCTCGTCGTCCGTGGCGGCGAACTCGAGGCGGACCTCGAGGACGCGCACGAGCTCGGCGCTCTCGTCGCGGTTCGAGTACACGGCCTCGAGGATGGTCGCGGCGCGCGCGCGGAGGTCCGGGCTCGCGAGCGTGGCCTCCACGAGCGCCGTCGCGTCGCGGTTGGCGGGGTCGTCGGTCAGCACCTGCTCGAGGTACGCGATGGCGACCGCGGGCTCGCTCAGCTGCTCCTGGTGGACACGCCCCAGCCGGAGCCGGAGGGCCGTCGCGTCGTCGCCGTAGGCAGACCCGAGCTTGCGCGTGAGGAGCGCGGCGAGCTTCTGCCAAGCGCCACCGTTCACGTAGAGCTTGTCGAGCGCGGGAACGGCCTGCGGATGCTGAGGAAACTCCTCGAGAATTCGCTCGTAGTAGGCGACCGCACGCGCGGGCTCGCCCATGATCTCCTCGACGAGGATCGCCACATCGGCGAGCAAGCCAGCGCGCGACTCTCCCTCGGAGGCGGCGATCACAGGCTCGTAGGCGGCCTCGAGCTCGGTCCACTTCTCGCCATTGCTGAGCACCTGGCGGAGGCGCGTGAACGCGCGCTCGTTCTTCGGGTCCGCGCGGAGGATGCGCTCGAGGTACGGGCGCGCGCTCTCGGGCTCGCTCAGACCCTCGTCGTAGAGCGACGCGATGCGCTCCGCGAGGTCGAGCTCGAGCTCGACCGGGAGGGACGACGGCCCCTCTTTGGGCACCGCCACCGTGAGCGCGTCGACCAGGGCCTGCGTGCGCTGTGTGCGCGCGGCGAGGTCGCCGAGGCGATCCCACACGCGGAGCTCGGTCGGGAACTCGCCCGCCGCCGTGATGAGCACGTCGAGCGACGCGGAGAGCGCCGACTGCTGCTCGTGCACCTCGGCTAGCCGCTCGTAGAGCGGGAGGCGGTCCGCTTTGGCGGCAGCCGTCGCGATGCGCACCCCGAGCACCTCGGCTTGCTTCTCGAGCTGCCCGAGCGCCGCGTAGCAGCCATCCAGCACGATCGCCGCGCGCGGGCGGGTCTCGGAGATGCCGACGAGCCGCTCAGCGAGGGCCACGGCCTCGGCGTCGTTCGGCTTCAGGCCGAGCGCGCGCTCGACGGCGGCGAGCGCGTCCACGGGGCGCTTCAGGGATCCGAGGTAGAGCTCGGCGAGCTCGATCTCGCGGGCGTACCGCGCGTCGCCCTCGGCGAGGTCGCGCTCCTGCTCGATGGCGCGTGCAGCGCCCTCGGGATCCCCCGCGCTGCGGAGCAGGCGGGCCACCGCGCGAAGCGCCGCCGTGTTCGACGGGTCGACCTGGAGAATCTCGCTGTAAAGAGCTACCGCGCGCTCGGGGCTCTGGAGGCCGTCCTCCTCGAGGGACGCCCACTCGCTGAGGAGCGACAGCTTCGCGTCGGCGCCGGCGCGGTCGATGCGACGGCGGAGGAGCCAGCGCAGATCGTCGTGCCGCGCCTCCGCGCGGAGCAGCGCGTCGAGCTGGTTACCGACCTCCTCGTCGGTCTCGTCGGCCTCGATGAGGGCGCGGTAGATGAGTACGGCCTCGTCGACGTTGGCGAGCTCCCGCGCCACCACCTGGGCGAGGGCCATCTTGAGCCCGCGCTCTTCGGCGGGGTCGAGGCCCGACTGGGCGAGGCGCGCCCGCAAGATCTGGCAGAAGTCCTCCCACTTTCCAGCGGCCCGTGCCACGCCTTCGAGGGTCGCGAGCGCCGACTCGCCTGCGGGCTCCGCCTCGTACGCGCGGCGAGCCCACCCGAAGGAGGCGGCGCGATCGTGCAGGCGATCTCCCGTGGTCGTCACGAGCTTCTGCGTGAGGGCGCGGCGCTCGCCGGGGTCCTTCGCGTGCGTGAGCAGCACCTCGTAGAGCGCAGGCAGCCGGCCCCACTTCTCGTCCCCCTCGTACAGCGGGACGAGCGCAGCCGCGGCGCGGAAGTCGTCTGGACGCACCGTGAGCACGCGCTCGTACGCGCGGAACGCACGCTCCGGGGCGCCGAGCTTGCCCGCGTACACTGCGGCAGCGCGGAACGAGAGGTCGACCTTGAGCTCGGGATCCGTGGCCCGATCCGCGGCCGCGGACAGCACCTCGGCGAGGGCCTCGTAGTCCTCCGTGCGCTCGTACATCGCGGTCAGCGCGTCGAGCTCGTGCGTCTCGAGGTAGCGGTCGCGAAGCGCCCGGAGTGCCTTGCCGTTCGTGGGCGAAAGCTCGAGCACGCGGATCCACGTGCGGGCCGCTCCCTCCGCGTCGGAGAGGCGATCCATGTAGACTGCACCGAGCTTCTGGAGGACCGCCAGGCGGGTCGCGTCGTCGTCGGCGAACGCCACGCGCCGCTCGAGCGCGTCGGCGAGCGAGTGGAAGTCCTTGTCGCGCTCCGACTGCTTCTCCAGCGCGTCGAGCGCGGCGGTCGACGTGGGGTCCTCCTCGAGGACCTTCTTGTAGAGCGCGATCGCGTCGGCGCCGCGGTCGAGGCGTTCGGCCGCGAGCTTCGCCATGTCGAGGATGAGGGCGCGGCGCTCCTCGCCCGGCAACATCGCGCCCACCTCGGCCTCGTGGAGCTCGTAGAGCTTGGGATACGCGCGCCGCTTGCCGTAGAGCTCCTTCAGCTTGTCGAGCGCCTCGGCGTCGAGGGGCGCGGACTCGCGCAGCTTCTCGTACGCCTCGATCGCGTTCTGCACGTTCGAGAACTGCTCGAGCCACCGCCTGGCGATGCCGCGGTAGATCCAGGCCCGCGCGAGCGGGTCGGCCTCGAGCTCCGCGAGCCGTGCCTGCGTGGTCAACAGATCGCGCCAGCGCTGGAGCGCCTCGTAGACCCGCGCGAGCTCGCGAAGGCCATCAGCGTCGTTCGGCGCGAGCGCCACGACCTGCGTGAGAACCGCCACGAGGGCCGAGTCGCTCTTCAGCTCGTCGCGATACACGGCGGCGATCTCGCGGAGCAGCGGCAAGCGCGCCTCCGCGTCCTCCGGCGCGGTGCGCTCGATCTCGCCGCGGATGAGGTCGACGAGGGCGTTCCAGCCTCCGCTCTGGCGGTAGAGACGCCGCAGCGCCGTGCGCGCGTCGGTGTTGGACGGATCCTGCCGGAGCAGCGAGCGCCACTGCTCGATCGCCTTGGCCGCGTTCGCGCCGTCCTCGGCGAGCTTGGCGAGCTCGGTCGCGACCTTCGCGCGCTCCGCCTCCGGGAGGGCGCGCTGCGCGTCGCCGAGCACCGCGGCGAGCCGCGTCGTGTCGCCGCTCTCCTCGCACCACTCACGGAAGAAGTTGAGCATCACGGGCTGCGCCGGCTCGAGCTTCCGGAGGCGCTCGAAATACGGCTCCGCTTGCGAGGCCTTGCCCCGCATCCGCCAGTGGATCATGCCGATCTGCATGAGCGTGCCGGCCTCGTGCGCGCCGCGCGCGGCGCCACCCGAGAGCTGCTCTTCGTAGAGCGCGACCAGGTGGTCCCACATCTGGCGCTCGGTGAAGAAGCTCACGAGGAACGAGAGCGCCTCCGGGTGACCCGGCGAGAGATCGAACACGCTCTCGTACGCCGGAGCGGCTCGCTCCGGGCGGTTCAGGCGCTTGCGGAGGAGGCGCCCAAGGCGCAGGTATCCCGCGATCTTCTCTTCCTTGGCGGTAGACTCGAGGGCGAAGCGCTCGAGGCTCGTCGCCAGCTCCTCGAAGCGGCCCTCCTCGCGATAGACGTGCTCCAGGAGCAGCGCCGCGCGGCGGTTCTTCGGGTCGATGTCGAGCGCCTCGGTGAGACCGGCGACGACCTCGTCGAGGAGCACCTTGCGAGCGGCCATCCCCTTCTCGCCGCGCGAGGCGAGCTCGGGCCGTCCATAACGAAACGCGGTCTCGGCGGCGCTCACCAGGAACGAGCTCTTCAACGCGCTGTCTTGCGCGGACTTTGCCTCGTCGACGTACCGCGACACGAGCTCCCGCCACTTGGCGCGGCGAGCGGTGCTCCGCTCGATCGCCTCTTCCGCGTGGTCCTGGTCGGGCACGAGCTCGAGCACGCGCTCGTACACCTTGAGCGCGGCGTCGTCGTTGAGGAGCTCGTCGTCGAGGATTCGCGCGAGCTCTTCCAGCAGCTCGAGCTCGCTGGGGCTTCCGGCGGCGAGCGCGACCTCGAGGCGGAGGAGCGCGGCCACCGCGTCGTACTCGCGCCGCATCTCGTGGGCCCGACGCGCCGACTCGAGGAGCTTCGCGAGCTCCTCGCGTGACAGCTCGCCATCGGCGAACGTGACCGTCCCGCCTTCCTCCTCCCAACCCAGCGATGAGCGGAGCTCAGCGAGCGCCTCCGCGTTCTCTGGATCGTCTTGAAGCTGGCCAAGTGCAGTGCGGATGGTCTTCGCGCTCATCATTACCTTGGAGTCGGATCAGGAGCCCGGCGGGGAGTCAAAAGCGATGCAAGTACTCTACATTGCTCGCGAATTTGCCCCACAACTCGATCGGTGAACCCCGATGGTAAAGGTGGCACCCCCGGGATTCAATGCTCTTCGCCAACTATCGGCCCCTCGCGCGCGGGGAGCGCGAAGGCTCCGGCGCGATTTTCTCGGCGCCCCCAAAGCCGGTCCCCCTCTGGCCAGGGACGTGCTACTCGTGAACGATCCACGCGTGAGCCGGTCACTTCGCCTGACGTTGCTGAGTGTGTTGGAGACGCTCGCGATCAGCGCGCCCACGGTGGTCGACGCCGCCCTCGGCCGAGTGACGAAGGCCGCCTGCGACGCCCGCATCGAGCGGTGGTCGAACCGCATCGTTCGGCGCCTCGGCATCCAGCTCGAGGTGCGAGGGCGCGAGAACGCGCGCGGCGGTCCGTTCGTCATCATGTCCAACCACCAGTCGCACTACGACGTGCCGCTGTTGTTCTACGTGCTGGGCCCGAACCTCCGCATGGTCGCCAAGAAGGAGCTCTTCCGCATCCCCCTGTTCGGGGGGGCCATGCGGGGCGCGGGCTTCATCTCGGTCGACCGCGCCGACCGCGCGCGCGCGATCGAGAGCCTCGCCAACGCCAAGCCGCTGCTCGAGGGTGGCACCCACCTGTGGATCGCGCCCGAGGGTACGCGCAGCCTGAACGGCGAGCTCGGCCCGTTCAAGAAGGGCGGCTTCCTTGTCGCCGAGCAGCTCGGGGTGCCGATCCTCCCCATCACCGTCCGGGGCACCCGGAACATCCTCCCGTCGAGCGGCGTGCTCTCGTCTCCGGGAGAGCGGGTGGTCGTGACCATCCATCCCCCGGTGCCCCCGCCCGCCGGCGGCGTCGATCCCCGCGCGGCGCGGGAGCGCGCGCTCGAGGCGGTCCGCAGCGCGATCGCGAGCGCGCTCCCATGAGGGTCGCCGGACGGGGGATCGCGATCCTCGTGAACGCGAACGCGAAGCGCGGCGGCCGGCGCGTCGCCGTGCAGATTGGGGCGGTCTTGCCCGGAGCGAACATCCGCCTGACCCGAGACATCGCCGAGGTCGAGGGATGGCTCGCGAGCCTTCGCGAGGTGCGGGCGCTGTTCGCGGCCGGCGGCGACGGCACCGCGGTGACCCTGCTCACCGCGCTCGACAGGGTCTTGCCCCGCGAGGCCCCCTTCCCCGCTTTCGGCGTGCTACCGCTCGGCACCGGTAACGCCTGGGCGCGATCGCTCGGCGCGCGCAAGCTCGACGCCTGCGTGCGCGGGTTGGCGCGCGCCCACGGCCCGCTCCCCACGCGCAAGGCGCGGCTCTTCGAGTGCGACGGCACGCTCACCTTCTTCGCCGGGTGTGGATGGGACGCGCAGGTGCTCGACGACTATCGCGCGCAGGTCGCGCAGTCGCCGTCGCGACGCCTCGCGAAGTCGGTCTGGGGCTACCTCGCCGCCGTCGTCCTGCGGACCGCGCCGAAGACCCTCCTCAACGCCCGCCCCCATGTCCTCGTCGAGAACCTCGCCGACGAGGCGTTCGCGGTCGACGCCCGGGATCCGCTCGGCACGCCGAGGCGCCTCGAGGGTGTTGGCCGCGGCGCCATCCTTTACGAGGGCCCCGCGAGCGTCGCCGGCTGCGCCACCTGCCCCGAGTTTGGCTACGGGTTCCGCGCGTACCCGCACGCCGAGCGCATGCTCGGGCGCATGAACGTGCGCGTCTACGACCAGTCCACCCTCCGCGCCCTGCGCGACATCCCGCGGCTGTGGCAGGGCGCGCACCCGCTCGAGGGCACCCACGATTGGTTCTCCTCGCACGTGCGCTTGACCTTCTCGCGGCCGCTCCCGCTCCAGATCGGCGGCGAGTCCGTCGGTGAGCGCCGGACGGTCGAGCTCGTCATGTCCCCTCGCGACGTGCGCGCGGTCGACTGGAGGCGGCTCGATGGGGACGACCTGCCCGCGGGGGAGCGTCCCGACGCTCGTGGCTTCGGAGAACACGCCCCATGACGCTCGACGAGGTGCCCTGGACGTCGCTCTTCGCCGCGGGCGAGACGGCCTGGGTCGTGGGGCTCGTCGTGTTCATCGTCCTCGAACGCCGCCCGGCCGCGAGCTCCCTCGCGTGGATCTTCGGCCTCGTGCTCTTGCCGTTTCTCGGCTTGCCGCTGTATTTTCTCTTCGGGCCTCGTCGGCTCCGGAGGCGCAAGCTCCGCTACCGCGACAGGCGGGTCGCCGTCACGCACGCGCTCGCGAGCTCCGAAGAACGCATGCCCACGGCCTACGCGACCCGCCTCGCGGGCATCGGCGAGAGGCTGCAACATACACATGTCTCGACGGCGACGCGCGTCGAGCTCTTTTACGAGGGAGACGACGCCTACGACGCGATCCTCGCCGCGATCGACCGCGCGCGCGACCACGTCCACGTCGAGTACTACATCTTCGAGGCCGACGAGGTGGGCGCCAAGCTCCGAGACGCCCTCACCGCCGCGGCCACGCGCGGCGTGGAGGTGCGGCTCCTCGTCGACGCGGTGGGCTCCTTGGGCGCGGGGCGGAGCTTCTTCGAGGACCTCACGCGCTCCGGCGGCCTCGTTCGCAGGTTCCAGCCGCCGCGGCTCGGGCTCTCTCGCGCGCGCTTCCTGAACTTCCGCACGCACCGAAAGATCGTCGTCGTCGACGGCTGCGTCGGGTTCACTGGGGGGGTCAACTGGGCGGCCTGCCACTCGGCCCGCGCCTCGGGCGCGAGCGCATGGCGCGACACCCACGTCGAGCTCGAAGGGCCGGTGGTCGCGAGCCTCCAGCGCACGTTCGTCGAGAACTGGGTCTACTCCGAGGGCGACTCGCCGACCACCCGCAGGTATTTCCCCGAGCTCGTAGGCGGCGCGGAGCTCGTGCAGATCCTCCGCTCGGGGCCCGACCGCGACGTCTTCCCGATCCACGCCTTCTACTTCTCGGCCATCGCCACCGCGCGCGAGCGCGTGTTGCTCACGACGCCCTACCTCGTCCCCGACGAGCCCGCCCTCGCCGCCCTGAAGAGCGCCGTGCTCCGCGGCGTGCGGGTGGAGATCCTCGTGCCGCGCGAAGGCGACTCGAAGATCGTGCAGGCGGCCTCGCGGAGCTACTACGAGGAGCTGCTGGACGCTGGATGTATTCTCCACGAATACGAGGGGCGCATGCTCCACGCGAAGACCCTCGTCATCGACAGCGAGGTCGCCACCATCGGGACGGCGAACTTCGACAACCGCAGCTTCCGCCTGAACTTCGAGGTCATGGCCGTGGTCTACGGTGCGCGGCACGCCGACGCGCTGGCGGCGCAGTTCGCGCGCGACGTCGAGAACGCGCAGCTCGTGGGCCGCAGGAAGCTGCGGGAGCTCGGCGCGCTCCAGCGCCTCGCCGAGGCCTCCGCCCGGCTCGCCTCGCCGCTCCTCTAGCCCCAACAATTCATGGCGCTTCCCCGCGAGCATCCGGTCCTCAGGCTGCAAAGCTCGTACTGTGCCTCGCCCCACGAAGCTCGTGAGTTGTCCGGGCGCGACCCCCTTCGACGGAGAGACTCGAGCGGTCGGCGTACGCTCAGACGACGCGCGAGCCGAGCACGACCCCTCGCTCGCCGAAGTCGGCGAGCCAGCGGGCGACCTCCGTCAGGAGCGGCTCGGAGACGGACACGCCAAGAGCCTCTGCGGCCCCACCGATGGCGACCCCGAGCGGCGCGCCCTCTTGCGCGCGCACGAGGAGCTCGTCCGCGAAAGGCGTCAGGACGACCGTGACGGCGAGGTGCTCGCGGTCACGGTAGAGAAAGAGCCTGGTGTCGCGCCGCGCCGGCGGCTCGCCCACGTGCTCGCCGGCCTCGTGGATGGCGTGGGAGACGCGAAGGCGCGCCGAAGGCTCGTGGAACGCCAGCGGCAGCGAGGCGTCCACGTCGCACGCGTCCGGGTCAGGGACGTCGCGCGCGGCGCCCAGGCGGAAGGTCGCGAGCTCCCACTGGAAGAGCTCGACGACGTACGCGGGGACACGGACATCGGCCGACAGCCGCGGGAGCAGCACTTCGCAGAGCTCGCTCGGGACGTCGCGCAGGTGCGGTGTGCGCGGACCGCGGCCAGCGAGGAACGCGTCGAACGCGGCGTCCCACGCGCCCGGCGCCGTCGCTTCGAGGTGGGCGTGTCCGCGACTGAGGATCGACTCGCAGAGGCCGCCGAGCGTGCCTCGCACGAGCTTGCGGTAGAGCGGGAACCGCTGGGGCCCGGAGAGGAGCGCCGCGCGGTCCGCGCCCTCGACCTGGCTCCGCGCGAGGAGCGCGCCGGCGTCGGCGGGTGACGCCACCTCGAAGCAGGCGGCGCGCATGGCGCGATGGAGCGCGTCGACCCGGGCGGTCATCGGGCGGCCTCGCAAGGATCAACCTCGGCGCGGGACTCGGGGCGCCGGAGGCTCCGCTCGGACCGACGCCCGTGGGCGTCGATCCCGCGGTCGTACGCCGCGCGCACCCGCGCGAGCTCGTCGAGCAGCGCCGGGAGGGCGGGGATCGACTGGTCGCGCTCGAGCACGACGGGGACCGGGCCCGTCTGCGAGACGACCTCCTCGAGCAGGGTGAGGACGTCGGGCACGACGTCGGCCCCGTGCGTGTCGACGATGAGTCGGCCAGGACCGGGACCGCTCGTGAGCTCGAACTCTCCGTCCGAGAACCAATCGTGCCCGGCCACGTGCATCTGCACGACTCGCTCGAGCGGCACGGCGCGGAGCCAAGCTCGGACGTCGTGACCGAAGTTCTGCGCGTTCACGTACGCGTTGTTCACGTCGAGCATGAGGAGGCAGTCGGCCGCTTCGCAGACGCGGGCCACGAACTCGGCCTCGGTCATCTCGGCGGCGCCCGGGTGCATGTAGTAGCTGACGTTCTCGACGGCCATGGGGCGCCCGAGAGCGTCCTGCACCCGGCAAATGCGGTCGGCGATGCGCCGCACCTCCGACTCCAGGAAAGGCACCGGGAGCAGGTCGTGAAGGACCGCCCCGCCCACGGTCGAGAAGCAGAGGTGGTCCGAGTGCCAAGGCGCCCGGATCTCGTCGAGGAAGGCCCGGAGGTCGCGGAGCGCCGCGGCGTCGAAGGGATCGCTTCCGCCGAGCGACAACATGAGCCCGTGGCTGAGCATCGGGTAACGCGGGGTGAGCTGCGCGAGGAGCGCGGGGTAGCGCCCGCCACGCCCGACGTAGTTCTCGGGGGAGATCTCGAGGAAGGGAAGCTCTGGCAGCGTCGCGAGGAGCTCGTCGATGAACTCCCAGCGGAGGCCAAGGCCCACCCCCACGGGGGAGCCCGCCTTCGTCGTTCGGGTCTTGCGATAGGTCATCACGAGCTCCTCGCGTGAACGTAGGCTCCGCCCAGTGACGCGTCTGCACGGGACATGGCGGCGGGGAACATGGCGGCCGGGGACATGACGGTACAGCTCAAGCACACGTCGCGCCCCATGCAAGGGGGCGCGCAACAAATTGGCCGCCGCGCCACGAGGGGCGCGACGGCCAACACATGCACTCTGCACGGACCCGCGCGGCGCTCAGGCCGCGGCGCGGGCGCGGAGGATCACTTCTTCTTCGCGGCGCAGGTGCCGGCGCCGCAGGAAGCCGCGCCGCCCTTCTTGGCGGCGGGGGCCGCCGGCTTGGCGGGGGTCGTGCCCGCGGGGGTCGGCGTCGCCGCCGGGGCCGCGCCCGCCGCCGCCTTCGGGTCGGGCGTGGTCGCGGGGGCCGGCGCGGTGGCGGC
This sequence comes from Myxococcales bacterium, assembly GCA_016720545.1. NCBI lineage: Bacteria > Pseudomonadati > Myxococcota > Myxococcia > Myxococcales > Myxococcales bacterium. The sequence goes on along the minus strand of JADKKK010000018.1, from coordinate 66,465 downwards.
CGTCGTCGCGGGCGCTTTCACTTCGTCCTTCTTCGCGCTGCAGGAAGCCGCGCCGCCCTTGTTCGCGCCGCACGAGGCCGCGCCTCCCTTGTTGGCGCCGCAGCCGCCGTCACCCTTGTGCGCACCGCAGGAGCCGCCGTCCATGCCGGGCATGGCGGGCGGCGTGTCGGTCGCGTTGACCGGGGGAGCCTCCGGCGGCTTCACGTCGCCACCGCAAGCGGCGACCGTGAGGGTGGTACCGATGACAGCGAGCGCGCCCGCGATTTTCTCGAACGAAAGATTGGCCATGGTCAACTCCTGAGATGATGGGTGCGCCACGCGCGCCCCCTCGAACCGAAAACGTGAATGAACGGGGTCGAGACCCCGAAAAAGACAGCTCGGGAAGGGCGGACTCCGCACTTCCCGGCCCAGCCGCGCCTCGTGGGCCGCGCGAGCGTGTATCAGTCGGCCGGGACGGCCGAAAAGTCCATTGAAATCGAGGCCGAATCGGCCACTTTCGTGCCGAGGAGGTTGAAGGCGGCCTTGGCGATCTTGCCGACGTCGTCGCGAGGGCGGACCTCGTGCTCGGCCAGGACCACTTTGAGCGGCTCTTTGGTGGCGATCGCGACCGAGGTGGGCTTGGTGGTGGGGGCCGCGCCCGCGGCGTGTGAAATCTTCACGACCAGGGGCACGTCCTTGTTGACCTTGTGCCCGTGAATCAGCAACTCGCCGTGCGCGACCAGCGCGACCGTGCGGACGTCTTGGCCTTTGTCCGTGGCGGGAGTCACCTTCGCGAGCTCTTTCGCGGCGAGCCCGTCGATCGAGCGGATCGCGAAGACCGCGAACTTGTTGGCCGCCTTCAACTCGTCAGGCAGCTTTCCTTTTTCGCCGTCGCCCACCTCGAGCCAGGTGAGCGCGTGCGTCGTCTGGTCGCCGTCCTTCTTGGGGTCGGCGAAGGTCGACGTCTTCAACGAGGTGAGGTCCACCTTCACCTCACCGCGCGTCTGCGACAAGTCCGCCAGGTCGACGTCAAGGTGGCCCGCGGCGACCGTGGTCTGCGCTTTGATGTGCTCCTTCGGAGCCGGCATGTCGATGCGGGTGGTGCCGGCCGGCTGCAGCTTCATCTTCACGACCATCGACGTAGGCGCCGCGGTCGACGGCGCGAGGGCGGTGGCCGTGGCGGCCGGCACGACCTCCCTCGACTCCTTCTTGTCCTTGTCGCAGCCACCAAGGGAGGCCGCGACGAACGCGAGCGCCACAACGCCCGCCTTCCCCACGTGCCTCTCCTGCTTCGTCGCCGCCATCGTCCAGCTGTTCATGGTCTCGTCCCCCGCACAGATACCCTACGCGCGGCGTGGGCCTCGGTTTCGAGAAAATCCCCGAGCCCGCGAGCTACGCGTGGCCGCGCAGCGCGGATCGCGCGGCGAGCGGGCGGCCTCCCCGGAGCCGCGACGCGAGGCCGTTGAAGTCGAGCAGGGAAAAAAGCAACCTAGAAGGCGCCCGAGAACACGAGGCCTCCACCCTGGGGCCCCACGTCGGGGACCACGCGCAGCCGCGCAGCCTTCGCGGGGCCGCTCGGCGCCGTGAAAATGAGCGTGAGCCCCACGCCGATGGCGAGCACGCCGCCGATACCGAGCCCTATCGCGGCGGCCTGGTTGCCCTTCGCGGCCGACTTCTTGCTGGTGCAGGACGCACGCCCCACGTCCTCGGCCTCGGGCAGCGCGCAAATCTCGGTGGCCTTCTTGTCGACGCTGAGGGCGATGATCTGAAACACGAGCGCAGTGGCCCCGACGGCGACGCCGGTGCCCGTGACGACCCCGCCGATGATGCGCTGCGTGCGGCCCCGATCGGACCCTGGCGCCACCTCGCCGCCGGGCGGCGGCGGAGCGATCCCCACGCCCGGAGGCGCGAGGTCGTCTTCGAGCGCCGGCACGTCGACGCGATCGGTACCCGGGCCCGCCTTCGCGACCACGCGGCCGACCCACTTCTTCTTGCCCTTCGCGGTCACCTCGATGGCGTGCTCACCGGGGTCCACCGGGATGTCGGTGCCCAGCGCGCCCTTCGGGATCGCCACGCCGTTCCGGGTGACCACGGCGTCGTCGGGTGGTGCCCCCTTGAACGCGACCACGAGCTTGTGGAGTTGCGGCTCGAGCTTGGCCGCGGCCTCGCGGGCGGTGGCGACGCGCTCCTTCTGCCCACGCTGGTCCGCCATGCCGGCGGCGGTCTGGTAGCTGCCCCACGCGCTCGCGACTTTGCCTTGCTTCTCCTCGCAAGCCGCCAAGTTCATGAGCGTGCCGGGCGACGGATCGGCCTCGTTGCTCCCCGCGAACGCCTTGCAAGCCCGCATGTAGTCTTTCGCTTCCATCGCCTTGAGGCCGTCTTGGAACAGCTTCTCGGCGAGCGCGATGTCGTTCGCGAAGGCGCCGCCGGAGAAGGCCAGGCCCCCGGCGACGACCGCGGAGAAAAGCCAGGCACGCGCGCGGGGCGAGACACGGGAGTTGGTGTTGCGCATCGGCGTGGAACATAGCCTACTCGCCCGACCGCCGGGCAAGCGAAAGGGCACGTCGCCGGGGCTCAGCGGGATGTCTGGAGCGTGCCGGCCGGCTTGGCCGTAGGTGGCGGCGGCGGCGGCGGCGGCGGCGGCGGCGGCGGCGGCGGCGCTGTGCTGGGCGCGGGCTTCTTGCCGACCGTGCCGGCGGGCTTCGCGGTCGCTGGCGCGCGCCCGGTGGGCACGGGCGGGGGCTCGGGTGCGGTAGCGACGGGGATGACCGAGGCCACCGCGCCCACCGAAGCGGTGGGCGGAGAGACCGGGGGCGCCGAGGCACTGGCGACCGCGACGACGGCGCTCGAGGGGGTCGGCCCGCTCGAGGGCGTGGGCGCGCTCGCGGCGGTCGCCGCGGCCGAGCTGCGTTGGCTGATGGTGTAGCCGACGATCCCCAGCGCCGCGAGGACCATGACCGCGGCGAGCCCGAGCAAGAGGCCCGTGTTCGACCGCACAGGCGGCCCCTCGACGCTCGATTCGGTCATCGCGGCCGGCTGGCTGGCGGCCGGGTAGCCCGCCGAGACGAACCCCCCGCCGAGCGCCGCCGTGGCGTTTGGGACCTGAGCCTGTTGGACCTGCCCGTTGCCCGAGCTGCCGGTGCCTCCGAACGAAGGCACCGAGGGGCGCGAGGTGCGCTGCGGCACCGATCCGCCGGTGGGGCCCATCGCGTGGGTCGCCCCTACGGGCTGCGTGTAGCTCGCGGGGCTCGCGTTAGGGAAACCGCCGCTGTGAGCCAGCGCCCGGGCGGCCCCAACGACCGGGAGCCCTGCGTCGCCAGGCGCGAACGGCGCGAGGTGGTAGGCCAGCTCCGCGACGCTGCCGAAGCGCGCGTTCGGCTGGCGCTGCAGACACCTCATCACCAAGAGCTCGAGCTCCGCCGGGACATGCGGCGCCCGCTGGCGGACTGGCACGGGGTCTTGCTCGAGGATGGCCGCAAAGAGCTCGCCGAGGTTCTCGCCGTGGTACGGCACCGAGCCCGTGAGCAGCTCGTACAAGATGACCCCCAGCGCCCAGATGTCGGCGCGGGCGTCCACGCTCTTCGAGCTGCGGAGCTGCTCGGGCGACATGTAAAGGGGCGAGCCGAGCATCGCCTTCGTGGACGTGAGGGCGCCGCTCATCGGGCCGAGGCCGTTCTGGGCCTTGGAGATGCCGAAATCGAGCACCTTGAGGATGGTCGAGCCGTCGGGGCGGCGGGCCAAGAAGAGGTTCGACGGCTTGAGATCGCGGTGAATGATGCCCGACTTGTGGGCCGCGTGGATGGCGTCGCAGGCCTGCAGGACGTACGAGCACGCCTCTTCCGGTGGGAGCGAGCTGCGCGCCTCGAGCAGCTGCGAGAGGTCTTGCCCCTCGAGGTACTCCATCACCATGTAGGGCAGGCCCGAGCCTGTCGAGACGTCGACCACGCGCGCCACGTGCTCGTTCTGAATCTGCGCCGCGGCCTGCGCTTCCTGCTGGAAGCGGGCGTTCGCCTCTTGGTTCTCGGCGGCCTCGGCGAGGAGAAACTTCACCGCCACGCGGATGTTGAGGCCCGAGTGGTGCGCCGCGAACACCGCGCCCATACCTCCCTTTCCGAGGAGGCGCTGGATGCGGTACTTCCCTTCGAAGAGGTCGCCCGGGGCGGGAAGCTCGGCAGGTTTGTTCATCGGGAAGCTCAATCTACGGGCGAAGGGCGCACGCGCTCGCCAAGGCGACGCAGAGCGTAGCCAATGCACGCGCTGACCACAAGGATGCGGGGCGCGCCGCGACTCCCACGCTCGCCGTCAGGGCATCTTCGCCGACTCGGCGCGCACGCGCTCCATCAGCTCGGGCAGCGCCTTCTTCTGCGCCTGCTCTCGGACGAACGTGGGGACGGCCGTCGTGGGCTCGGCCTGCACCGAGTAGGTCACCACGCTGGCGGTGCCGGACTCGTCAAGCGGCTTGACCTCCCAGCTCCCGTTGTTGATCGTGTAGTCGCCGCTCACGAGCTTCCACTGGCGCTTCATTCCGCCGTTGGCCTCGGTGTGCGTGGCCTGGGTGATGGCGGTCAGGTTCGAGAGGGGGAACGGCATCGCGATCGTGACCTCGCACGTGTGCACGTTGCCTACCTTGCTGATGAGGCGCGACTTGGCCACCCGCGGCAGGCGGCTCGTGTAGTTCGCGCAGTCGGACACGACGGCCCACACCTTGCGCGGGGGTTGCTGGATGACGGTGCGGACCACGATCTTCGGCGTGTTGCTGCCCGGCACCGAGAACACGTTGATGCTGATCTGCCCGTTCGCGGGCGGCGCGTCGGCGGTGGCGGCGCTCGGCACGAGGGCGAGCGCGCCGAAGAGGCCGGCGGCGGCGGCGAGGTTGCGGGCGAAGCGAGCGGCGCGAGCGGTCATGTCTTGTCTCCGGCGGGGTGGAGCGGTCCGGGTGGCGTGCGCGCCGACGCAGGCGCCGACGGTCGCGAGTCACCTTAGACGGCGCCGCGACGGGTTCAAGGCAAACAGGTCTGTTTTTTTGTCGGGGGCGCACTTTTCTCCACGCCAGCACGCGGCGCTCTTGCCGGGGTCACGCGCGCGTCGCCACGAGCAGGTTGCACGCGGAGGCGAGGACCAGCGGCTCCCCCTCCCCACCGGCCCGCTCTTGGAAGCTCCCGAAGACGCTCTCGCGGACCACGTCGAGCTCCGCCTCGGTGCACGCGCGCAGCATGGCGCCGACGACGGGGTTGTCGCGCATGGCGCTCCAGAGGAGCGTCCAGTCCGGGTAGACCATGGTCAGCTGGAACGGGCGAACTCGGACGTCCGTGAGCGGCGCGGCGTCGACGACCTCGGCGCGGAGAGCCTCGGCGTCGGAGATCGTGAGCCAGCCGCCGGGCGGTGGGGGTTGGCGCAGGCGATCGGGCAACGAGGCCATCATGGGCTCCATTTGTGCGCGGAGCAGCTCGTTGTGCTGAGGGCCCTGCCACACGGCCGTCGCGAACGTCCCTCCGGGCCGCAGCACGCGGGCGGCCTCACGCCACCCGGCGCGGCGGTCGGCGAAGAGGAAAATGCCGAAACACGAGAACACGGCGTCGAACGAGGCGTCCGCGAACGAGAGGGCCTCGCCGTCCTCGACGCGGCACTCGAACAGGCCATCGAGGTCGGGACCCGGCGAGCCCGCGAGGAGCGCGGCGCCCGCGGCGCGCGTGCGGGCGACCATCGCCTCGGAGAAATCGGTCGCGACCACCTGCGCCGGCCCGCGGGCCGCACCGGCGCCCGCGGCGCCCCGCTCGCGGAAGGCCCGCTCGAGGGCCGGGATGGCCAGCGCGCCCGTGCCACAGGCCACATCGAGGAGCCGCGCGCCTTGCGGGAGGCGCCCTTCGGCCGAAGCGAGCAGTCCCCTCGCGATCACCCCCGTGAAGGGCGCGAAGAGGCGCCCGTAGGTCTCGGCGTGGTGGTCCCAGCCACCGGCGGCAGAAATCGGCGTCGACATCGGCCGAGCGTACCCGAGGGCCGGCTGCGCGAAAGAGGCGGCGGGCCGCGGGCGCTTCAGGTGTCACGCGGGCCCAGGGCGCGGGCGCTCCCGCACGCGGTGTCTCGGCTGCTCGAGACCGCACATAGGAGCACGCTCACGGCGCTGGAGACGGCGCCACCACCACGAGGTCGGGCCTGGCCTCTCCTCCTCCTGAGGGCGAACGTCACGCCGGAGCAGGCCTCCGCGAGCTCCGGGCGGTCGACGTCGCGGCGCGCCGAGCTCGCGGCGCGCTGCCCATGCCGTTCTGCGAGATCGCCGAAGAGCCGCTTTCGAGAGTTGAACTCGAGACCTACGGTTTACGAAACCGTTGCTCTACCACTGAGCTAAAGCGGCTGAAAGAGGCCGTGGGAGTACCCGGCGCGGACCGGCTCGTCAAGTAGTTTCGGCGCGGACCGGCACTGCCACAGGCTTGTGGCACGCCATGGCACGCGGCACGCGCGGCACACGGGGCGAGGATTTCGCGCGATGTCCCAGATTTTTCGGGAAATTCGTGATGGCCCCCTGCTTGCTAAAGGCGAGGGCATGAGCTCTTCCCCAGCGCTGTCACTCGCCCCGAACGCCTCGCTGATCTCGTCCTCGCGTCGCCCCTCGCTCGCGGCGCTCCTCGCCTGCGCCCTCCTCTGCGCGGCCTGTGGTGGCGCGGTCGCCGAAGACCCCGGGGGCGTCGGCGAGGTCCCGCCGCCCCGGAACCTGCGCTTCGCGATGTCGGTCGATGGCAAGCCCGTTGGGCTCGGCCCCCCGGTCGGCTCGAGGTTCGAGGTGACGCGCGACGGCGCGACGACGTCGTTCATCTCGATCAGCGCCGACGAGAGCCCGCGGATGGGCGACTCGATCCGCAGCGCCGGCGTCACGCTGATGGAGCCCTTCGTGCGCGGCACGTTCGACTGCACCCCCACCGCCGCCGGCGACACGCCAGCGTCGGCCGGCGCCGTGCTGTCGCCTGGCGCCTTCTTCGGGTTCACCCCAACGCTCCGCGACTGCGTGGTGGTGGTGGAGTACGCGGCCACCGACCGCGTGGTGGGGCGGTTCTCAGTGCGCGCGCACGCCCCGGTCAACAGCAGCCTGTCCGGCAAGGTGTCCGCGGTGGAGGGAGAGTTCGACGTCGAGGTGAAGCCGGTTCGCCTTCAGTAGGGCGCCCGATCGAATGCGTGTGTCAGCTTCCCTCGAGACCGACGCGAGGCGGGCGCCCGACTCGCGCCGAGACCGCGCCCGGAGCGTACGAGCGAGCACCGGAAGCCGCCTCATGGCAGTGCTCTAGGAGCGCAGCGACGAGGCCATCTGCCGCAGCGAGCGCTCGGCGGGAGGTGGGACACAAGGTTCGACCGGGCGCCGAACGGCCGGGTCTCAGGCCGCGTCGCTGCGCCGCGCGCGTTCGGCCACTCGGACCGCGCACAGGCGGCTCAGGGCCATGATGCTGTGCTGCGGGTTTACGCCCAGGTTCGTGGGGAATACGCTTGAGTCGACGACCCAGAAGCTCGAGGTGCCGTGCACGCCAAAGTCGGCGTCGACGACAGAGGTCGTTGGGTTCGGGCCCATGCGGGCGGCGCCGAAGAGGTGGGTCGCGATGAACGAGTACGCGCGCGGGTCGAGGGGCCCCTCGCGGAGAAACCGGACGTCGTCGTGGCCGCGCAGGGTGAACGGCACCCCGTGGATGCCCGGCCACACCTCGCGCGCGCCCGCGTCGAAGAGGAGGTCAGCGATGGTGGCGAGCGCCTTCCGAACGACGCGCACGTCCTCCTCGGTGGGGGTGTAGGAGATGCTGTCGTTGCCGAACAGGTCCCGCGAGATGCGGCCCTGGGCGCGCGCGCGGAACTGCGCCACCCACACGGCGATGTCGTCGAGCCGATCGAGGCGCTGCATGAGATCGAGGCCCACGCCAGGCATGCGCGCGGCCGCCAGCTCGGGCGGCATCGAGATGGTCTCGAGCTTGAAGCGGTCGGTGCTTCGAAAGTGAATGCTCTCCGCGCCTTGCGTAGCACCGAAGCTCATGTGAATGGGCCGGTCGAAGAGCCCGCCGAGGCCTACGCCTGGGTGCGCCTGGAAGTGCCGCCCGAGCGCCCGGGCGCGCACGCCGGACCGGTGGAGGATGTTGGGGGTCTGCACCGTGCTCGCCGCGACGAGCACGCCCAGCCGCGCGCGGAGGTGCACCCGGCCGCCGCCCGCCGCCCGCCCGACCACGCCAACGGCCCGACCGCCTCGGAGCTCGACGCGCTCGACCTTGCAGGAGGTGTGGATCCGCGCGCCGAGGCGCAGCGCCCAGGGCACGTACGTGACGCTCATGCCCTGCTTTCTCCCTTTCGGGCACCCCTGCAGGCAGCGGCCCGAGCCCTCGCAGCCCGCGTCGTAGCGCCGCATGGGGGCCGCGGCGTAGCCCCGCTTCTTGCACGCCTCGAGGAAGAGCCGGTTGTTCTCGCCGAGCACCTCGTCCGGCACGGAGCGGACCGACAGATCGCGCTCGAGGGCGTCGAAATGGGGAGCGAGCTCCTCCTCGGTGATGGAGACCCCGAAGTCCTTGGACCACTCGTCGAGCACGTCGCCGGGGATGCGCCACGCGATGGCCGAGTTGATGAGCGTGCTGCCGCCCACCGCGCGCCCCTGGAGCACCGGGATGATCGTGCGCCCCTGAGCGACCTGCATCCCGCGGTCGCGGACGGCGCGCGTGAAGACGTGGTCCACGTCGCGCTGCACCTCTCGCGTGCGGATCCACGGGCCCTCTTCCGCGAGGCCCACCGAGAACCCGCGCTCGGCGAGGGCGTGCGCGGCCACGGCGCCCGCCGCGCCGGTGCCGACGACCACGAAGTCGAAATCATCAGCAAAATCGCGACGACGCGAGTCGCCGTCGACGACCTGGGAGTCGTGTCCCTCGTCCGGGAAGGTGTCAGGCGGCGTGCTCGTCGCGATCATGAGGGTGCTCCGCGGAGTCGGTGGAGGTCGTGGACGTGGCGATGGACGTGGCGATGGACGTGGCGATGGACGTGGCTTCCGCGCTCCTGCGGAGCGTGACGAGGCCTTCGACGCTCGCCGCGCGAGGCCGGTGGTGTGACTCGGTGAGGCGGCGCCGGACCCCTTCGTGGGAGCAATAGACCTGCCCCGCCTGGGCCTTCATGAGGAAGGCGAGCTGCCGGAGGAGGTAGTGCGGGCTCCGAACCATGCCGAGCAGGACGGCCTCGCGCTCCTCGACCGTGAGGCCACCGAAGGTGCGGAGGCGCCCGAGCACCACAACCGGGGCCACGAGCGCCACAACCCAGAGCGCGGCACGAAGCGTGAGGTGATGGTCGAACCGCGCCTCCGCGCAGAGGCGCGCATAGAACCGAGCGGGCTCGAGCGACGTGATCGCCACCGGGTACGGCCCGCGGGGGGGCTCGGGGAACAGGGCGGCGCAAATCCACGCGAACCACTGCGCCTCGAACCGCGTGAGCGGGGGGGCGGCGGCGGGCTCTCGCGAGCCCCCGGGCGTGACCATCGCGGAGCTGGCGTTCATGGCTTCTTCCTTCCTTTCGAGGCCTTGGCAGGGGTCTCGGGGGCGTGGCGATCCAACCAAGCGGCGTCCATCGCCTCGAGGGCGCTGCGTACTGACGTTCGCGCCAGCTCGGGGTCGCGCGTGGTGAGGAGCGCGAGCATCGCATCGTAAAGGTCGACGGCCTCGTGGCGGCGGTCGTAGAGCTTCGCGACGAGCTCCGGGTGCTCGTCCGGGAACCGGGCGAACGAGTTGAGCACGAGCTCGAAGCCCACGTTCCCGGCGGCGCGCACCAGCACGCGCTGGAACGCCATGTCGCCGCGCGCGTAGGACAATGCGTCGTGGAGGCGCGTGGTCTGGTCGTCGCGGATGCGGCGGAGCTCGGCGAGGTCGCCCTCGGTGTACCGCACGGCCGCCAGCGCGACCGCCTCGGCCGCGAGGACCCGACGCACCTCGAGGACGTCCTTCACGAGCTTGCGCCACTGGGGATCCCCCGGGGAAAGGGAGCCTATGAGGCTTGGCAGGGTGTCGAGGCCCGCGCGCTCGCGCCAGGACGTGACCAAGGTGCCAGCGCCATGCCGGGTCGTCACGAGGCCGAGCGCCTCGAGCCGGGCCAGCGCCGCGCGCAAGGTGAGGCGGTTCACGCCGAGCGCGAGGGCGAGCTCGCGCTCCGACGGCAGGCGAGCGCCCGCGGCCAGCCGGCCGGCGAGGATCTCCGCCTGGAGCTGCTCGGCGACGGCGTCGACGACGCTGGAGCGCGCGATCGGGACGAGCCCGCCGAGGGCGCCGAGGTCTTCGGGCTGGGCGTCGCGCGCGGGGCGAGAGGGCAAGACGGGGCGGGCGGGAGGACGGGCTCGCGGCATGGCTGTTGGTTCAACCAGTTAGCCACCGCACGCCGAGTGCGCAAGAACTTTCGCACCTCGCGAACTGCTTTTCCGTGCCCGGCGCAGGCGCCCCCGCGCGAGGCCCGTGGCACTGCGAATTGGGCGTCGCGAATCGATGCGCCGTGCACTACCCTCGCCGGGGTGACGCTCATCGATCTTCGCAGCGACACGGTCACGCGGCCCACCGCCGCGATGCGCCTGGCGATGGCCGAGGCCGAGGTCGGCGACGACGTCTACGGGGAGGACCCCACCGTCCACGCGCTCGAGCGCGAGGTCGCGGAGCTGCTCGGCAAGGAGGCGGCCCTCTTCGTCTCCTCCGGCACCCTCGGCAACCAGCTCGCCATCTCGCTGCTCACCCGCCCGGGCGACGAGGTCATCGTCGGCGAGGGCGCCCACGTGGCCTTCTACGAGAGCGGGGCCGCGCCCGCGCTCTCGGGTGTGCAGCTCGCGGTGGCGGGGCGCGGCGGGCTGTTCGGCCCCGACGACCTCGCCGAGCGGGTGCACGCAACGGACGCGTATTACTGCCCGCGGTCGTCGCTCGTGTGCCTGGAGAACACGCACAACCGCGCGGGCGGCAAGGTGTTCCCGCAGGCCGACGTGCTGCGCGTTACGGTCCGGGCCCGGGCGCTCGGGCTCCGGCTGCACCTCGACGGCGCGCGCCTGTGGAACGCCTCGGCGCGGTCCGGGCTCGGGGTGGCCGAGCTCGCCGCCCCATTCGACACCGTCAGCGTGTGCTTCTCGAAGGGGCTGGGCGCACCGGTCGGCAGCGCCCTCGCGGGGCCGCGCGACCTCCTCGTGGAGGCGCGGCGCACGCGCAAACGCTGGGGCGGCGGCATGCGCCAGGTGGGAATCCTCGCGGCCGGCGCACGCCACGCGCTGGCGAACCACCGCCCGCGGCTGTCGATCGACCACGAGCACGCGACGCTGCTCGCGGAGCTCGTCCGCGAGGCGGGCTCGAGCTTGTCGCCCTCTACGCCCGAGACGAACATCGTCCAGCTGCACACCGGCGCGCTCGCGGCGGCGAGCGTCGCCCAGCGCGTCCGAGAGCACGGCGTGCTCGTCGCCGCCTCCGGGCCCCACACGCTCCGCGCCGTCACCCACCTCGACGTGGGCGCCGACCAGGTCCGTCGCGCGGCGACCGCGCTCGCCCGCGCCGCGGACGCGTGCTCGGAGCGCGCGTGAGCGGCGCGAGGCGAGGGGCGAGGGCGAGGGCGAGGGCGAGGGCGGGGCTCGCCGCGTTCGCGCTCGGCGCGCTCGCAGCCTGCGGCGGGGCGCGCGCCGGAGACTACGAACGCGCGCTCGCGGAGGCCCACCGCGCGTCGTCGGCGGGGCGCTTCGCCGAGGCCGCAGACGCCTACGCCCGCGCGGGCACCGCGACGAACGCGGCGCGGGGCAAGCAGCACGCCGCGCTCTTCGCCGCCGTCGAGCGAGCGCGCGCCGGCGAGGTGGCGCGCGCGCTCACGGAGCTCGACGCGCTCGCGAAGGCCTCGCCCCCCACCGACGTCTCGGCGGAGGCCGAATACAAGGCGGCGCGCCTCCGCCTCCGCACGGGCGCCGTCGAGCGCGGGCGAGCCGAGCTCGAGGCGTTCCTCCCTCGCCATCCGGAGAGCCCTCTGGCGCTCTCCGCGTTCGCGCAAGTCATTCGATTCAAAGAAGAATCGTCGGGTGAGGCGGGGGCCCGGGCCACCGTGGAGGGGCTCGCGGCGAAGGTGCCCGAGGGCACCCCGCTCGGGCAACGGATCGCCTACGAGCGCGCGCTCCGCACCGAGGGCCTGCCGGCTCGTCGTGACGCGCTGATCGCCCACGCCGATCGCTTCCCCTACCCGCGCGGGTCGTACTGGGACGACGCGCTCTTTCGCGCCGCCGAGCTCGAGGAAACGCTCGGGCGCCCGCGGGAGGCGATCGCGCTGCTCACGCGGCTCCTCGCGGAGCGCGAGACCTCCGACGTCATCGGTTCGTATCAGCGCCCGCGCTACACGCCCGCCAAGCTGCGGGTCGCGCGACTGCAGGAGAAGCTCGGCGATCGCGAGGGGGCGCGCCGCACGCTGCACGAGCTCTACGCCAACTTTCGCAGCTCCGAGCTGCGCGACGACGCTCTCTGGAACGAGGCCCGGCTCTTTCGCGAGGACCGTCAGCCAGCGGAGGCCTGCGACCGCCTCAGAACGCTCGTGTCCGAGCTGCGCGACTCGCGCTTCGTGCCGTGCGCCAGCGCGCTATGTCCAGAGATCGTGCGCCCAAAGGACAGCCGCGCACCGAAGGCGTGCCACTCGTACCTGCTGCGCGAAGCAACTGCGTCCCCGCCTTCCGCGCCGCGCGCCTCCGAGTAGCCCCAGAGAGCGAGCGCGCCACAAAAAGGACGGGGCGCCCGGAACCCCCGGACGCCCCCCGAGCTCGCGCCGCGCGGCGCAGGCTTACTTCTCCTCTTCGTCCTCGGACTCTTCGGCGTCGAGATCGTCTTCGTCCTCGTCCTCGTCCTCGTCTTCGTCGTCGAACTCGTCGTCTTCGTCCTCGTCCTTGTCGTCGGGATCGACGGCCACCGACGCCTTCTTGTCGAACTTGATGTCGATGCCGACGTCGCCCAGCTGAGCGTCGATGAGCTCGAAGAGCTCGTCGACGTCGTCGCCCGACCACTCGTCGAGCATGTCCGTCAGGAACTCGAAGAAGTCCCCGCTGTCGAGCCGTCGCTCGATCTCCTCGACCTGCTCCTCTGTGAAGGCCTCGAGTATGTCTTCGCGCAGGGTCTCGGTGTCGCCCTCTTCGATCGCGTCCTGCGCCGAGAGCCGAATCTGCCGTACCGCACGCTTGTCGAGAACGATCTCCATGCCGCTTTTCTCCGCCGCCTCGGTGGGCTGCGGGCTGCTTTACGCAATGCGCGCCTCGCATGTCAACAGGACCGCGTCACGTCAGCCAGGCTGCGGCGTGCGCGTGGCGTGCGCGCACCGCGCCCGCGGCGCTTTTGTCGCACTCGCGTCCCACTCGCCGGGGACGTTGACAAAAAAAGACGTGCCGCTCGGGTCGACCGCGCTTGACGTTTGGGCGTCGCATATTGTCCCATCCTGTCGCGTGATCTGCTCCCTCTGCAGTCGTAACAACGCCGCACACCTCGTATTTTGCGAAGAGTGTGGCAACCGCCTCGCGAAGGTGGCGCCTCCGACGCCGCTCGTCGAGGCGAGCCCAGGCCCGCCTCGCTGCGGGGTCTGCGGCACCGTGAACCCCGTCGGCGATCGGTACTGCATGGATTGTGGGCAGCCGCTACCGCCGGGCGCCGGCGCGCGGGCGCCGGCGCCGCAGCCCGCGTTCGTCGCTCCGCAGCCCCCACCGCCTCCGCAGCCCGTCTACGTCGCTCCCCAGCCGCCCCAGCCCGTCTACGTCGCCCCCCAGCCCGCCCCGGCGGCTCCGCCTCCTCAGGCACCGCGCCCGGCCGCGCCCGCGCCTCCGCCCATCCTGTCCGCGTCTCGGCCGCCCCCGGCGCCCCGGCCGCCGCCGGCGCCCTCCGCCGTCGCACCACCGGCGCCTCCCGTCCAGGCCGCTGCGCCCCAGGCCGTGGCGGCCCACGCGGTCGTGGCCGTGGCCGCCCCCGCCGCCGAGACGCCCTCATCGGTCGTATGCCAGCGCTGCCGCGGCGCCAACCAGGCGAGCTCCCTTTTTTGCCGCTACTGCGGCGCGTCGCTCGGACAGGCGCCCGGAGCGCCCGCGCCAAGCGCCGAGCCGCCCGCGCCAAGCGCCGAGCCGCCCCGCCCGCCGGCCCCCTCGAGGGCGCGCCCGTCGAGCCCACCGCGCGCCGCGCCCGATCCCGCGGGCATCGCCCCTCCCCGCGAGCCCGCGGTTTTTGAGCTCGCCAAGCCCTCCGTCGAGCTCTCCAACGCGCCCCCGCACGCCGGCGAGGCGAGCGTCGAGCCCTCGACGGAGCGAGACAGCGGTCGCCGGAGTGTCGGCGCGCGCTCGCGGAGCAAGTCCCGTGGACAACTGGTCGTCATCACCAAAGACGGCACCGCGGGCGCCAGCTACCCGCTCGCCGAACAGGTCGACATCGGTCGCACCGAGGGCGACATCCTGATCCCGGACGACCCCTACCTGTCTCCCAGGCACGCGCGGGTCGTGTTCCGCGGGACGCGCGCCTTCCTCCGCGATCTGAACAGCGTCAACGGCCTGTTTCTTCGGGTGTCGGCCGCGCGGGGCCGCCCGGTAGGCGAGCTCGAGCGCGCGCCCTTCCCTCTGGGGACCCCGCCGTCGGCCGTGGCGAACGTGGACACCAACGTCGCCGTCGCCCTCCAAGATCAAGACTTGATCCTCATCGGTCAACAGGTGCTAAGGTTCGAGGCGCTGAGGGACGCCGAGGGTGGCCTCGGGGCGGCTTCGGAGCACGGAACGTTGCTCTTCGGTACGCCCACAGCACCGCGATACGCTCGCCTCAGCCAGCGCACCGTGGAAGGTGTCACTCGGGACGTGTACTACATTCGGAAGGTGGAGACCGTGCTCGGGCGGGAGTCGGGAGACGTAGTGTTCACGGACGATCCTTTCCTCTCGCGGCGTCACGCGGCGTTCCTCGTGCTGCCTGCCGCGGCGGAGCGGAAGCGCTCTTCCGTGCACATCGTCGACCTCGGCTCCTCGAACGGGACCTTCCTGGCCGTCCGCGAGGAGAGCGCGCTCCACAACGGAGACCTCGTCCGCATGGGCCAACAGCTCTTTCGCGTCGACCTCGAGGACTCCCATGAGTAGCCGGCGAAACCCCACGCGCAATTTCCACCCGCGCGGGTGGTCCTCGTGACGCAGCCCCCCACCCACACCGGAGCTGAGGGCGCTGAGGGCGCCGTGGCCGACGAGCCCGTGGCCCCCGCCGCGCCACCGGACGTGGCGGTCGACCCCTCGCCAGCCACGATGGCCCCCGCGACTCTGCCCATGTCCGATTCCTCGGCCACGCCCTCCCCGCCCGAAGCGGTCGTGCCCATCCCGCCCGTCGCGGTCGTCGCCACTCCGGACCCCACGCCGGCTGTGCCCGCGCCGGAGGTGGCGCCCGCACCCGCTCCGGTGGAGGTCACCGCCGTGATGGCCGCGCTCGCGGCGCCGGCTCCCGCCGACCCCGGCCCGTCCGGCGCCCGTGCGCAGGGCGTAGAGATGCACCTCTTTGCCCGCACCGACGTGGGGCAGGTCCGCGAGCACAACGAAGACAATTTCCTGGTGGCCGACCTCACGCGGAGGTCACGCGGTCTGCTCGAGGCGAACAGGACCACGCCGCTCGGCGCGCAGGGTGCGCTGTTCGCCGTGTGCGACGGCATGGGCGGCGCAGCGGCCGGCGAGGTGGCCAGCCAGATGGCGGTCGACATCATCTACGAGATGATGTCGGACGAGAGCGTCACGGTGGTCGACCGCAACGACCTGGCTCGTCGTCTGGTCCGCTCCATCGAGGTGGCCGGCCACCGCATCTTCTCGGAGGCGCGCAACGACAGGTCGCGCCGCGGAATGGGCACGACCGTCACGGGCGCCGCGCTGCTCGACGACCACCTCTTCTTGGGCCAGGTCGGCGACTCGCGGGGCTACGTTCTCCGCCAGGGCCGGCTCGTGCAGGTCACCCGCGATCAGTCGCTGGTGAACCAGCTCATCGAGGCCGGGCAGCTCACCGAAGAAGAAGCCGAGACCTTCGAGCACAACAACATCATCCTCCAGGCCCTCGGCACGTCCGACACGGTCCAGGTGGACCTCACGTACGTCGAGCTCTGCAAGGGGGACATGCTCCTGCTCTGCTCGGACGGCCTCTCCGGCATGCTCCGCTTCGACGAGCTGCGCGACATCCTGCGCTCCTCGCGGGAGCCGCTCGACCTCTGCAAGCAGCTCACCGAGCGCGCGAACGCCGCCGGCGGCCACGACAACATCACGGTCATCATCGTCCAGTTCGACGGCGAGGGCCTCCGCGCTCCCGAGGACGGCCAGGAGCTCGTTTACCGGAAGTTCGCCCTCGAGAACGACGGCGGGGGCGACCCCCAGCAGCTCGGCGACGCGCCCCCCGGCAACCTCTTCCGCCCGGACGACCCAGCCGCGGCCAGCGCGGGGATCCAGCCCATGAGCATCCCACCGGGCGGTTGGCGCGAGCGCCCGCTCGAGGATGACCGCATCGACATCCCGGGCACCCATGTCCCGGCGTGGATTGTGGCGCTCATCGTGCTCGGCGTCGTCGGCGCTCTGTTCGTCTCCGCCGTGCTCCTCCTCAAGTAGGCGAACCGCACGCGATGCCGCGGAATCCGCAGGCAGCCTCTCCCGCCCCGCCGCGAATCGCGCTAGTGTGCCGGTGTGCGAGAGAGTTCCCAAGGGCTACGTGTGGCCTCGAGCCGTGAGCTGTTCCGTGACACCGCCCCCGCCTGCGACGCGTGCGGCGACGAGCTGCAGCCGAGCTCCGACGACGACCTCGCCCACGCGCCCGTCGGCGAGGGTGCGCTGCTCTGGTGGCGCGACGGACGGCTCCGCGAAGAGAAGCGCCCCCTATGTCCGCCGTGCGCGGCGGCGATCGGGCTGACGGCGCTCACGCGCTGGGCGATCGAAGAAGAAGGCGGCTGAGCGCCGGCCCATCAGCAGGTCTCGGCCCGAGTGCTCAGTTGAGGAGCTTCGGATCGACCGCGGTCACGCGAGGCGCCGGAAATGGCACCGCGGAGGCTCTTGGGGGCGCGGCGCGCAGGCGGTCGGCGCATAACCCGTGGACCGGCGAGCCCTCGGGGGTTCGGCTCAGCACCAGCTGCAGCTCTTGCCGCAGCAGCAGGCTCGCGAGGCGCACCGCGATGTCCTCCGGCAGCGACGGGTTCAGGATCAGCGCGAGGCGCACGCGGGCGCGGCCACCCCACCGCGGGGCGCGCGCGATCTCGGAGAGCACCGCCCGCAAGCCGGGGCGTCGCGATGCGAGGCGCACCACGAGCTCTTCCGTGAGCCGCGGGTTCGCGAGCAGCCGCCGAATGACGTCCGGGTGCGGGTCGAGCAGCAGCCGCTCCAGCATGTCGCGGTCGGGGCGTCGCGCGAGGCTCTTGCGCTCCCCCAAGGTGAGCACCCGCCCCGCGCCGTAGTCGGGCACGCGCGACTCGTCGTCGTCCACGACGTCGGCAGGCTCCGTCGACTGGGCGCGCGCGCGCGCGCGGAGGAGGCGCTCGAGCCCGCCGAGACCGCGCCCCGCCGCCTCTTCGCGCAACACCTGGAGGCGCGCCTCGCACCGCGCCTGGTTCATGGCCGTGACGACGGAGAGCAGCGCCTCACGCGCGCGAGGGTCGAACGCGTCGGCCAGACGCGCGAGCTCGTCGAGCGCGTCCGCCAGCAGGCCGGGCTCGTACCGGAGGAGGATGTCCTCGGCGTACGCCTGCCTGAGCTGACTGTCGCCCAGCGCGAGGAGCGAACGGACGAGTCTGTTCGCGACCATTTGGCAGTAGACTAGCAGACGTCGGCTCGGCAGCGCACGTCGCGCGCCGCGCCTTGCGCGAGGCAGCCCGCGTCCCCATCTTCTCGCGCACACCCTCGCCCACCCTTCCGCCGCGTGCGCCGCGCGGCCCCCGCACGAGCCGCCACCGCATGAGCACGAACGACCCGAAGAGCCCCGACACCGGTGAGGACACCGACGTCGAGACCCAGCCCGTCTCGAGCGTCCCCCGACGCTACAAGGTCATCTTCCACAACGACGACTACACGACCATGGAGTTCGTCGTCGAAGTGCTGCAGCGCTTCTTTCAGAAGACCACCACCGAGGCGATGCACGTGATGCTCACCGTCCACAAGATGGGCGCCGCCGTCGCCACCGTGACCACCCGCGACCTCGCGGAGACAAAGACAGCGCAAGTTATGGACTACGCAAAAGAAAACGGCATGCCCCTCCTCGTCACCACGGAGCCGGAGTGAGCATGCGTATCAGCCCCGAAGTGGAGATCGCGCTCTCGCTCGCCGCGAACGAGGCGGCACGCCGGCGCAACGAGTTCGTGACGGTAGAGCACCTCCTCTACGCGCTGCTCTTCGACGCCGACACCGCCAACGTGGTCAAACACGCGGGCGGCGACGTCGCGAAGCTGAAGAAGGCGCTCGAGACCTTCCTCGACGACGAGGTACCGAGTCAGCCGGAAGACGAGTTCGACACCCCCACGGCGTCACTGGGTGTCCAGCGCGTCATCCGGCGCGCGTACGCCCACGTGCAGTCGTCGGGCAAGGAGGAGGTGAAGGGGCAGAACGTGCTGGTCGCGCTCTTCGCCGAGCCCGATAGCCACGCCGTCGCCACGCTCGAGCAGCACGACGTCACGCGCCTCGACGTGGTGAGCTTCATCTCCCACGGCCGCTCCAAGGTCGACGAGCCCTCGCCTGCCTCGGTGGGCGCCGGCGAGCCCGACCGCGATGGCCCGCGCTCGGCGCGCGATCCGGTCGCGGCGTACACCACCGACCTCAACGAGGAGGCGAAGAAGCAGCGCATCGACCCGCTCGTCGGCCGCACCGCCGAGGTGGAGCGCATCGTGCAAGTCCTCGCGCGGCGGAAGAAGAACAACCCGCTGCTCGTGGGCGACTCGGGCGTCGGGAAGACCGCGATCGTCGAGGGCCTCGCGCGCAAGATCGTCCTCGGCGACGTGCCACCCGCGCTCCGCGAGTCCACGGTGTACGCCCTCGACCTAGGCGCCCTGATCGCCGGCACGCGTTACCGCGGTGAGTTCGAGGAGCGCCTGAAGGGCGTCGTGAAGGGCCTCCAGGAGCGGGCAGGCGCCATCCTGTTCATCGACGAGATCCACACGATCGTCGGCGCCGGCGCCACCTCGGGCGGCAGCATGGACGCCTCCAACCTGCTGAAGCCGGCGCTCGCCTCGGGGCGGCTGCGCTGCATCGGGTCGACCACGTTCGAGGAGTTCCGGCAGCACTTCGAGAAAGACCGCGCGCTCGCGCGGCGTTTCCAGCGCGTCGAGGTGAACGAGCCCTCGGTCGAAGACTGCGTGAAGATCCTCCTCGGCCTTCGAGAGCAGTACGAGACCTTCCACGGCATCACGTACACGGAGGAGGCCATCGAGGCGGCGGCGCAGCTCTCCGCGCGCTACCTGCACGACCGCAAGCTCCCCGACAAGGCGATCGACCTGCTCGACGAGGCGGGCGCGGCGGCCAAGCTCGCGGCCCCTACCGACGGCCCAAAGGCCGTGGTGGGCGTCTCCCAGGTGGAGGCGGTGCTCGCGCGCATGGCTCAGATCCCCGCGCGAGAGGTGAACACCAACGACAAGGAGAAGCTCCGCTCGCTCGGCGACGACCTGAAGCGCGTCATCTTCGGCCAAGACGAGGCGGTGCGGCAGCTCACGAGCGCCATCCGGCTCTCGCGGGCGGGCCTCCGCGCCCCCGAGAAGCCCATCGGCAGCTTCCTGCTCACCGGACCCACCGGAGTGGGCAAGACCGAGGTGGCCAAGCAGCTCGCGAAGACCCTCGGCATCGGCTTCGTCCGGTTCGACATGAGCGAGTACATGGAGCCCCACACGGTCTCCCGGCTCATCGGCGCGCCGCCCGGCTACGTGGGCTTCGACCAGGGAGGCCTGCTCACCGACGCCATCGCCAAGACCCCGCACTCCGTGCTCCTCCTCGACGAGATCGAGAAGGCGCACCCGCAGATCTTCAACGTGCTGCTGCAGGTGATGGACCACGGCAAGCTCACCGACAACAACGGGAAATCTACCGATTTCCGGCACGTCATCCTGTTGATGACGAGCAACGTCGGCGCGCGCGATCTCGCGCGGCGGGCGGTCGGCTTCGGCGACTCGCGCTCCAGCGGCGACGCCGAGCGCGAGTACAAGCTCATCTTCAGCCCGGAGTTCCGCAACCGCCTCGACGCGCGAATCGGCTTCGCCGCGCTCTCGAAGGAGACCATGGCGAGCATCGTCGGGAAGTTCGTGGACGAGCTCGCCGCGCTCCTCGCGCCGCGAAAGGTCACGCTCACCGTCACGGAGGCGGCCCGCGAGATCCTCCGCGAGCGGGGGTACGATGAAGAGAACGGCGCCAGACCGCTCGCGCGCCTCATTCAAGAGGAGCTGAAGCGCCCGCTCGGCGAGGAGCTCCTGTTCGGCAAGCTCGAGCACGGTGGGCACGTCGTGGTCGACGCCGAGGCCGGCTCCGGGGCGCTCACCTTCACCTTCCCCGAGGCGAAGCCGGCCACAAAGCTCGCGAACTGAACAAAGGAGCAGCTACACTGGCGAGGTGCGACCCCGCGCGCAGAACCCCCCGAGCCGCTTCCATGCCACCCACCTCGACTACGACGAGGGCGAGGCGCCGAGCGTGCCGGTCACGCTGGTCGACGACACGTCGCGCTCGATCGTCGCGGAAAACGACAGCCCCGACGTGGGCTTCCGCTTCTCGGTGAACCCGTACCGGGGCTGCTACCACGCCTGCGCCTACTGCTACGCGCGCCCCACGCACGAGTTCCTCGGCTACGGCGCCGGCACCGATTTCGAGCGCACGCTCGTCGTCAAGCGGACCGCCCCCGAGCTGCTCCGCGCGCGCTTCGAGCGATCGTCGTGGACCGGCGAGCACGTCGTGTTCTCCGGCGTCACCGACCCCTACCAGCCCGTCGAGCGAGAGCTCGGGCTCACTCGGGCCTGCCTCGAGGTGTGCGCGGAGTACCGAAACCCCGCGGGGATCATCACGAAATCGGCGCTCGTCGAGCGCGACCTCGACCTGCTCGTCGAGCTCCACGCGCGGGCGAGCGTGCAGGTCTTCGTGAGCGTGCCCTTCGCCTCGGCGGAGGTGGCTCGAGCGCTTGAGCCCTACGCGCCAACCCCTGCGCGGCGCCTTCGCACGATCGAGCGGCTCGCGGCCGCCGGGCTACGCGTGGGCGTGAGCGTGTCCCCGCTCGTGCCGGGCCTCGGCGAGGACGACCTCCGGCCGCTCCTCGCGGCCGCGCGGGCGGCCGGGGCCACCAGCACGTTCGCCGTCGCCCTGCGCCTTCCAGGCAGCGTCCGAGAGGTCTTCCTCGGCGCGCTGCGCGAACGCCTCCCCCTCCGCGCCAAGAAGGTGGAGGCGAGGCTCCGAGACCTGCACGGCGACTCTCTGTATGATGCACGTTTCCTGGTGCGCCAGCGAGGCACGGGCGTCTACGCCGGAGCCCTGCGCGCGCTCTTCGAGGGCGCGGCGCGGAGCGCGGGGCTCTCGCTCTCCGTCGAGCCTCACCGGGAGGGCACGTTCCGGCGACCGGACCGCCGACCACAGCTTCGCCTCTTCGACGACTGAGCCGGCGCGCACCGGCGTAGGCGGGCGGGGTCGACGTGGCGCGCGAGGCGCTTCACCTTCCCCTCTACGCGCCCAGCGTCCTGGGTTACAAGGTGCCGGATGCGCTCCTCGGCGGCCACCGCGGCCGCGTTCGGCCTCGTGTGCTCGGCCCTCCTCGTCGGCGGCGACGCGCGCGCAGACGGGTCGCCGCGGCTGGACGTGGCCAACTACACACTGAAAGCCTCGCTCGATCCCGCGGCGCACACGCTCCACGGCGAGGGCGCGATAGAGTTCACGAACACATCGTCCGTGGCGATCTCGGAGGTGTGGGTCCACCTTTACTTGAACGCGTTCAAGAACCAGCGCTCGGTGTTCATGCGCGACCCGGTGGGCGGTTTCCGCGGCTCGACCGTCCCAAAGACGTGGGGGGCGATCGACGTCCGGCGCTTCGCGCAGCGCACCGCCACGGGGCCGGTCGATCTGTGGCCGCGCGTCGAGCGCTCGCGCCCCGGCGACGACGACGAGACCGACGCTCGGCTGCCCTTCGCCGCGCCCCTCGCGCCCGGCGCCACGGTGACCTTCGACGTGGTGTGGGACGACACCCTGCCCACGATCGTCGAGCGCGTCGGCTTCTCCGGCTCGTTCCACTTCCTCGGCCAGTGGTTCCCAAAGCTCGCGCGGCTCGAGCCGGACGGCACGTTCGCGCACTACGCGTTCCACCACCTCGCCGAGTTTCACGCCGACTTCGGCACCTACGATGTCACCGTCGACGTGCCGAAGGGCTTCGTCGTGGGCGCGACGGGGCCGGCGACCGAGTCGCGCGACGAGGGCCCGCGCCACATCGAGCGTCACGTCCAGCCCGCCGTGCTCGACTTCGCCTTCGCCGCGTTCGACGGCTTCGAGCGCCTCGACGAGGCGATCGACGGCGTCCAGGTGGCCTTCCTCTTCCCTCGCGGCTACCGCGGCGCAGCCGAGCGCGAGCGGGCCGCTGTGCGCTTCGCGCTGCCTCACTTCCGTGAGCGCTACGGCCGCTACCCCTACCCCACCCTCACCGTGGTCCATCCGCCGCTCGGGGCGCGGGAGGCGGGCGGAATGGAATACCCCACGCTCATCACCACGGGCGGCGCCTGGTATGGGCCGCCCTTCGTGCGCGAGCTCGAGCTCGTCACGATCCACGAGCTCGGACACCAGTACTTCTTCCACCTCCTCGCCTCGAACGAGGAGCGCTGGCCGTTCCTCGACGAGGGCCTCAACAGCTACGCGGAGGCCGACGCCCTGGACGCGTGGCTCGGGCCCCGCGGGGTCGCGAGCGTCCTCGGGCTCGACGTGTCGGACACGACCGTCGCGCTCTTCTCGGGCCGCGCACACGCGCGCGTCGAGCCCATCGCCCAGCCGGCGCGCGCCTTCTCGAGCGGGCGCGCCTACGGTGGCCTGGTGTACGGCCGCACCTCGACGCTCCTCTCCACGCTGCGGCGCGTGTACGGTGAGGAGAAGCTCACGGCGGCCCTACGCGCCTACGCGACGCGCTTCTGGAATCGCCACCCCGAGCCCGAAGACCTGCTCGTCGTCCTCGGCGAGGCGCTCGGCGCGGACGCCCGCGCCCTCGCCCGCGCCGCGCTCTTCGACCAGGGCACGATCGACTACGCCGTCACGCAGGTCGCGTCGTCCCGGCGCGCCAAGCCGGCGGGGCTCTTCGACCGCAACGGCAAGCGCGAGACCGACGCCGCGGTCGTCGGCGATCAATACGACGGGTACGCGTTCGTCGAGGTGCGGGGCACCCTCGCGTTCCCAGTCGACGTCACCTTCGTCCACGACGACGGCGGCGAGACGCGGGTCCGGATCGGCGGCGCACTCCAACCGGCCGGGCGGGTGCTGCGTGTACCCTACACGGGCCAGCGGCCGCTCAAGGGGGTCGTCGTCGACCCGGAGCACACGGTGCTACTCGACGACGATTTCACTAACAATCACGCCATGGTAGCCGACGCGCCGCGAGCGCCACAGCCCCGCGTCTTCGCGCTCGCGACCACCCTGGCGGCGCACCTCTACTCCTGGCTGTCGCCATGACGACCGACGCGCTCGAAGGCGACGCCGCCCCCGACCCCGGCGCTCCGGAGGCGACCCCTCCGGAGCCGAGCGTGCCCTCATCGGCCCGCGGCGCGCGCGTCTACCGGAGCGCGGTCGCGATCGCGCTCGTGTGGGCCTACGGCTTCGGCGGCGCGCTCCTCGCCGCCCTCCCGGTCCTCGGCGCACCCCACGCCCTCTACGGTGGCAACGTCCACGGCGACGCGCCACTCGTCGAGCCCGGCGGCCTCGCTCTGGCCGATCTCGTCACGGGCCGCGGCGCCGCCACGCTCGCCGCGGCGCTGCCTGCGTCGGCCACGCTGCTCGTGCTCACGGCGCTGCTCGGCCACGTCCCGCTCGGCGCGCTCATCGCGCACCTCGAGCAGCAGGCGCGAGGGGCGCGCGCCGGCGCAGCCCGGCTCGGCACCGCCTACCTGAGGGCCCTCGCGACGTTCTTCCCGATGGTGGGGCTCACCACCCTGTCGCTCGCGGCCCAGGGCGCGGCGGCGGCGGCGGGGCTGCTCGGCAGCGAGGCGCTCGGCGGCGTCCTGACGGGGAAGCTGGACGACCAGGCCATCACCCTTGTCTCGTTGGTGCCCTGGCTGCCCGCGGCGCTGGTGCTCTTCACGCTGCGGGTCGTGACGGATCTCGCGTACGTGCAGCTCTTCGTCGCCCGCGGCACGCTGCTGCGCGCGATCGGCGGCGCGGTGCGCGCGGTGCGGGCGCGGCCGGTGGCCACCCTCGGACGGGCCCTCTTCGCGTACGGCGGCGGCGCCCTCGCGGTGGCGCTCGCGACCGCCGCGGTGGGCCTGCTCGGTGTGCCTCGCGCGCCGTGGTCGATGTTGGTCGCACACCAGGCGGCGCTGCTCGTGAAGGTCGTGCTGCGCGCGGCGTGGCTGGCCTCCGCGGTGCGCGAGGCGCGCGGCCTGCGGGACGGCGCGCCACGCGAGCTCGCGTAGCCGACCCGCGCGCACGACCCGCGCGTCCATCAACGCGACGACGCGCGACGAGCGACGCGAAGCCTAGCTCTCCAGGGCAGGATCGCCCCGACGGCCGGATGCGGCGACGCGGGGCTGCTACGCCGCGGAGGAGGAGGCGCGGGTCGCGGCGCGGTAGAGCGCCTCGTACTGCCTCGCTGCGCGCTCCCAGCCGCGATCGGCGCGCATCACGCGGCGCACGAGCGCCGGAAAGGCAGGGTGCTCGCGCGCGGCGAGCGCCCGCAGGACCGCGCCGATGAGCGCCTCCTCCGTGGGCTCGTCGAACGAGAAGCCGGTGCCGGTCTGCAGCTTCGCGTCGCAGTCGACGACCGTGTCGACGAGGCCCCCCGTCGCGTGCGCGACCGGCAGCGCGCCGTACCGCTGCGCGTAGAGCTGCACGAGCCCACACGGCTCGTAACGACTTGGAACTACGACGAGATCAGCCGCCGCGTAGGCGCGATGGACCACCGCCTCGGGCGCCGCACGAAGGAACGCCACGCGCCCGCGCGACTTCGTGGCCGCGGCCTCGAGCTGCTCGATGAGCGCGGCGTCGCCGTCCCCGCACACGACGACCTGGGCGTCGGTCGAGCGGAGGAGGCGCGGCAAGGCGCCAAGCAGGAGATCGGTCCCCTTCTGGGCGACGAGGCGGCCCACGCTCACGATGAGCGGCGCGCCGTCCGGCTGCAGCGACAAGCCGAGCTCCTTGCGGAAGGCGGCCTTGCATCGCGCCTTGGCGGACGGATCCTCTGCGTCGTAGCGGGCCGGCAGGTGCGGATCGGTCGCCGGGTTCCACACCGCGTAGTCGACGCCGTTCAGCACCCCGGTGAGTCGCCCTTTGGCGCGGAGCACGCCGTCGAGCCGGAAGCCCCCCGCCGCCGTGACGAGCTCGGCCGCGTGGTGCGGGCTCACGGTGCTCACGACGTCGGCCGACACGATGCCCTGCTTCAGCAGGCTCACGTCGCCATAGAACTCGAGCCCCTCGACCGTGAAGTCGCTCCAGGGCAGGCCGAGATCGGTCATCGCCTCCTTCGGGAACACCCCTTGATGCGCGGCGTTGTGGAGCGTGAGCACGGTGCGGGTGCCCTCGACGCGCGAGTCCTGCATGTATTTCGCGGCGAGCGCGGTCGGCCAGTCGTTGAGGTGCACGACGTCGAAGGGCATCCCCTCGCGGGCGCGGAGGCGGGCGACCTCGGCGACGGCGCGGGAGAACACGGCGAAGCGGCGCGCGTTGTCGGGGTACTCCTCGCCCGCGGGGCCGTAGACGTGCGGGCGGTTCCACAGCGCCGGTCCTGAGGGCACGTCGACCAGCAGCAGATCGACCTGCGACGCCAGGCGCCCGTCGTAGAGGGTGACCTCCACCGTCGCGTCACCGTGCGCGAGGCGCAGCGGCGTGAGGCGCCGCGCGACGAGCAGGCCGCCCGCCTCGAAGCCCGGGAAGCGCGGGACGATCACCGTGACCTTGTGGCCCAGCGCGCGGAGCGCCTTGGTCAGCGACAGCGCCACGTCGGCGAGGCCGCCCACCTTCACATAGGGAGCGAGCTCGGTGACTGCGAAGAGGATGTCCATGAAGCACGCCTCTTACCACGTGACGGGTCCCGCGAGCGCGCGTAAGGCGAAGCGTCGACATAAGTCCGCTCTATGCTCCCGGGAGACACGAGCGTGGGCGACCGACGCGCGAGGTTCCCGAGAGTGCGCGTCGCCTCCGGAGGCCCGAGGCCCGCGCGGAAGGGGCAGACTTCTGAGCACCGCGGGCCTAAGTTCGCGCGCGATGACGCGACTGCGGGCCTCCGAGACCGAGCTCGTTCGACCGGTGGGCCTGCCGGAGGGCTCGGTCGTGAGCGTGTTTCGGGTCCCTCCCGAGAGCGCGGGGCTGCGTCTCGACGTCTTCCTCGTCTCCGAGCTGCGCCGGACGAGCCGCACGCGCGCGCAGGCCATCATCCGCGCGAGCGCGTTCGACGACCGTGGCCGCAAGCTCCGCGCGAACGATCGCGTCTTCGCCGAGCAGCGAGTGTTGCTCTGGCGCCCCGCGTGGGACGAGACGCCCGAGCCACACGACGTGCCCGTGCTGTTCGAGGACCCCCACCTGCTCGCGGTGAGCAAGCCCGCCGGCCTGCCCGTGCACCCCACGGCGCGCTACCACAAGAACACCCTCATCATGCTGCTCAAGAGCGAACGCCCCGGCGAGTTCGTGTCCCTCGGGCACCGCATCGATCGCGAGACCAGCGGCGTGCTCCTGGTGCCGCGTACGCCCGACTGCGACCGGTCGCTGAAGCGCGCGTTCGAGGAGCGCGGCGACATCGAGAAGACCTACCTCGCGATCACCTGGGGCGTCCCCCGCAGCGCGACCGTGGGCGAGGAGCTCCGCTTCGAGGCCTCGATGATCCTGCCGAAGAAGGCCAAATTCGGCGTAAAAATGGAGCTCACGCCGCCCGGCGAGGGGCTCGCCTCGGCCACGCGCTTCACCGTGCTCGGGGTGCGCACGCGCCCGCCGGGCGACGCGTCGCCCCGCGCCGGACAAGCCTACGCGCTGGTGCAGTGCCTGCTCGAGACGGGACGGCAGCACCAGATCCGCCTCCACCTCGCGGCGCTCGACGCGCCGATCGTGGGCGACAAGCTCTACGGCCCCGACGACGGCTGCTTCCCGCGCGGCGCGGACGGCGAGCTCACGGCCGAAGACGCGGAGCTGCTCGAGCTGCCGCGCCACGCCCTGCACGCCCATCGCCTGGAGCTCTCCCACCCCGTCACGGGGGAGCGTCTGCGCATCGAAGGCGCCGCTGCCGGACGATCTCGCCGAGTTTTGGGCGTCCCTCGCGCCGGCTGGCTGAGGCGCCTCGCGCGCGCCGGCTACATGCCTCGCGGCACGCGCGCCAAGTCCACCTGGTCGAGCGCGGCCCGAATGAGCGCGCTGCGGTTCGCCTTCGTGACGCCCTGCTGCTTCAGCTCGTCGACCAGGGCGTCGAGA
This sequence comes from Myxococcales bacterium, assembly GCA_016720545.1. Taxonomy (NCBI): domain Bacteria; kingdom Pseudomonadati; phylum Myxococcota; class Myxococcia; order Myxococcales; species Myxococcales bacterium. Next base: position 38,945 of record JADKKK010000018.1, on the reverse strand, counting down.
CGCGCGAGATCCTTCGTGTAGAGCGAGATGCAGATCACCTTGTAGTGCTGCGGCTTCTCCACGGCTTCCCGCCGCGGCGCCGGCGGCCCGTCGTTCGTGTAGAACGCGCCCGAGAGCACCCCCTGCACTTCGTCGCCGTCGAGCACGCCGCCGAGGCCGGTGGTGCCGCTCATTCCGCTCATCGTTTCGTCGTGTGCCATGGCGTGCTCCTCGTCGCTGCCGTTAGGCGTTCGCCGCGAGCGCCTGGCTCGGGGGGGTCGTGTCCAGATCGACGGGCGCCGCGACGCGCCCCGTGATGAGCCGCTCGACCACGGCCCGGTAATCCTCCGCCGCGTGCGAGTCGGGCGCGTGCTCGAAGATCGTCTTGCCTTGGGCGGGCGCCTCCTTGAGCCGCGTGCCCGCGCGGACCGGCGCGAAGCAGCGCTCGCCGAAGTGCTGGGTGAGGGTCTCGACCGCGTCGCGGCAGATGCGCGCGCGCGCGTCGTAGAAGGTGGGCAACACGCCGTAGATTTGCACCGGGTGGCGCAAGAGCCCGTTCACGTTCTTCACGGTCTTGATGACCTGCCGGACACCCACGAGCGACAGGTAGTCGCACGCGACGGGGACCAAGATGCCGTCGGCGAACACGAGCGCGTTCTGGTTCATGAGGGAGAGCGACGGCGAGCAGTCGAGGATGACCACGTCGTACGCGTCGGTCGCCGAGGCCAGACGGTCCCGGAGGACGCGATCGCGGTTCTGGCGGCCGGCGAGATAGAGCTCGGCGGCGGCCAGGGTCTCGTTCGAGGGGAGGAGATCGAGGTTCGGCCTCACCGTGGTGGCGGCCTGCTCGGCCCGGAGCCCCATCACGAGCACGTGGTAGAGCGTCTTCTCGGGCTTCACGCCGAACGACACCGCGACGTTTCCCTGCGAGTCGGTGTCGACGAGCAGCACGCGGAGCCCGCGCTCGGCGAGGCCCGCAGCGATGCTGACGGTCGTCGTGGTCTTCCCGGTGCCGCCCTTGTGATTGAAGATCGCGAGGCGGCGGGGGCCGTCGAAGGGCGCGAGCGCACGCGATGCCGCCGCGGAGCTGGTCGCCTTCGCGCCCAACCGGCGGGTCGACGGCGGCGGCGGCGGGACGGTGGTCGTGGGGGCGGCCGGCGCGGCCGGCTCGATCGGCGGCACGAGCGCGGCGGGCGGCGCCGCCAGCTGCGCGAGGCGCACCCCCTGAGACTCGGAGATCAGCTGCGCGCGGCACTCGGCGCCGCACGCGTATTTGCGCGCGCCCTTCGACCCGCGGACGACCTGCGAGACGAGCTCGACCGAGAATCGCTTGGAGCACGCGTCGCATACGACGCTGCCGCCGGAGGTCTCGCCGCGGACCGACTTGCCCTGACAGGTCTGCGAGCAGAAGAAGAGGAAGCCCCCGTCGCGCTCCTCCATTTGGTAGCGAAACTGAACGTCGAACTCGCGATTGCAGACGCTGCAGCTCTCGTGCATGGCCGCCATGATGGGGTGTCCTCCTGCGCCACACCACAGGAGCGGCGCGCCCATCGCAGGTGCCAGAGTCCGCACGAGAGGGCCAAGAAAGCTGCGGCGGCAAATTAGCCAGCGAGAGCAACTACTTCATCGTTATCAGTGACTTACGAACAACCTTAAATGCCAATCATCGCGCCCCGAGGGCGCACGTCACCATCGCTCGGTCCCCCCGCGGGCGGACGAAGCGCTCACGAGACACGGGCGAGTCCACGGCCCGAAGGCGAGCCGGGAGGGAGCGGGCGCTACTCGGAGGCCGCGTCACGAGACCCGTCGGCGCTCGCGTCCAGGCCGCCGTCGGCGCCGCCGCCGTCCGCGGCCGCGTCAGCCACGACCGAGGCGTCCGACACCTGGCCGACGCCGCACGTCACAGGGTCGTTGAATGGCGTGCCGGGGTTGCTGACGACCCGCCAGGTCCCGCCCGCGAGACAGGTCGCCGTCTCGCTCCCGCAGCCCTCACCGCAGATTCGCGCGCATGGAGTCGGCGGCGACGGGCACACGAGCCCGGACGAGCTGCAGCGCTCCCCTTCCCGCGGGAACGCGGTGGGGCACGACGACGACGCGGGGCTCGCCCCGGGCTCCGAAGACGCGCACGCCCCAAGGAGGCACGCCCCAAGGCACCCGATGACCCAGCGAAGCCGTTTCATGTCCCGGAACTTAGCGCACCCGCGCACCGCCGAAGGCCGCGCGCTCGACCCGCGACAAAATGGCTGCGGCGCGCGATCCCGAGGGAGCGCGCGCCGCGTGCGTTGCCTGAACTTGCCTCGGCCTGCCCGAGGCCTGCCTAGTCGGCGTGGGCCTCGCCGGCCGCGTCGTCGGCGTCGAACTCGGCGGTGTCCTCCTCGTCCTCGTCCTCGTCGTCGTCCACCGGCTTGGTGAGCACGGGCAGCCGACGCTTGCCCACGGGCCCCTCGTCCACGTAGTCGCGGAGCGCGGACATGTCCTTCAGCGCCTCGAGCTTCGCGAGGCCTTTCACCTCGACCTGACGGATGCGCTCGCGCGTGAGGTTCATGATCGCGCCGACCTCTTCGAGCGTCGTGCCGCCCTTGTCGGCGACGTCGAGCGCGCAGGTCTCGGTCATCTCCCAGACCTCGAGGTCGGGGAAGTTCAGCTTGATCGCGCCCGTCTTCGCCGAGACGTCGAGGTAGAGGTGGTGCTTGCAGGAGACGAACGGGCACGGGCGCTCGCCGCTGGAGCACTCGGCGCGCGTCTTCGGCCGCTCGACCTCGGAGTCGGGGTACATCATGCGGCCGAGCTCGAGCTCGCGCTTGGTCATGCGCTTCACGCTGATGGTGCGCGCACGCACGTCGCGCTTGCGCCGCGAGCGCCGCTGCTCTCGCGTCACGCTCTCTTCGGAGGGAGAGAGCGCGAGCGCGCCCTCCGTGCTCAGCGTCGGTGCGTCCGCCGCCGTCTCGTGCTCGAGCTCGCCGTCCTCGATCTTCGCGTCCATTTCGAATCCTCCCAGTCACCAAGCCGACCGCCCGCTCCCTCCGGAGAGAGCGCGCGCAAAAATTGCCCCAGCGCTCAACGGCCGCCCCGCCGTGGCGCACAACCCCACCCACCTCGCCCCGTCGCGCGCGCGGCGCACGCCTCCACGCCCACCCCCCACGCACGCTGCGGAAAACCGCCGGCGGACGAGGAGCGCGAGTGCCTCTCCAAGCACGCCCGAGGGCCGAGGCCCTCTTGCCGGGACCCCCTCGGCCTACGGCGACGCGCTTCTTGTGCTTCCCGAGGGCCTCAGGTGGCCGACGGGTCTACTGCGGGCCTGGCGATCACGAGCAGGTTCCACCCTCGAGGACGCCGGCGAGTTCCGAACGGGCCGGACCATAAACCGCGATGGATTCCACGGTCAATCCATCGGATCGCAAAAAAAATGAGCATCGCAGCAATGGAGAAGAATCCGCGCGCTCCGGTGCGAGCCCGGACGAACAATGTCATACCACCGCGCGCCCGATGACGACCTCTCGAGCGCGCCGACGCACCGGAGCCCCTGCTCGCTTCCCCAGCGGCGGAGCGACGCTAGTGGGTCCCCATGTAGGCGGCAAACTTACCGTGTTTCCATCCGGACGGGCCCGCGTCGACAGAGCCCTGCGCCGCGCCCATCGTGGTACTCTCCCCACGCATGACGGCGCGTGCGAAGCCCGAAGGCGCCCACGCCCACGACGTCCTCGCTCGGGGCGCGCGTATACGCTTCGTCGACGAAGGCGAGGGGCCGCCCATCGTCCTCATCCACGACTTTCTCTCGAGCCAGCTCGAGTGGGACCACGTGAGGCCGCTGCTCGCCGCGAGCATGCGCGTCGTCGCGCTCGATCTGCCTGGTTTTGGCGCCAGTGAGTCCCCCGACCCGCTGAAATATCGCTACACGTTCGATGGCTTCGCCGACTCGGTCACCGACGTCATCGCGGCCCTCGGGCTTGGCCGCGTCTCGATCTGCGGGCGTGGAATGGGCGCCGCCGTGGCCCTCACCCTCGCGGCGAGCCACCCCGACCTCATCGACTGCGTGGTGCTCGTGGCGCCGCACGTCTACCCCTCACGGGCGCGCTTCTTCGAGCGCCTCGCGGAGGTGCCGTTCCTCGGCCCGCTCTTGTTCAAGCAGGTGTACGGCCGGGGCTTCCTGCGTACGTACCTCGGCGGGAGCCGCGGGCCGCACGCCGGCGCCGCGAGGGCGCGACTCGAGGAGCACCTCGGGCGCTTCGACGCCCCATCGACCCGCCAAGCCGCGTACGCGACGCTCCTCGCGATGCTCGACGCGCGCCCTGTGGTCGCGAAGGTCCCGAGGGTCAACGCGCCGTGCCTCATCGTGTGGGGCCGAGAAGATCCCAGGGCACCGGTCGAGCTCGGCCGCAAGCTCTCGCGCGAGCTCACTCATGCGCGGCTGGAGGTGGTCGACAGCGGCCACTCTCCCGCGGAGGACTGCCCCGAGCTCGTGGCGCGCCATACCCTCGAGTTCCTCGAGACCGAGCGCAGCCGGGCCCGGCCCAATCGGCGCCGCAAGGAGGCCGGCACGGCGCCACCTTCGCGACGACCGGCCTCGCGCAAGGACGACCCTTGAGGGTGCCGGTCTCGGGGCGCGCGCGCGTGCTGCGCAACGCGCAGGTGAGGCTCGGCGCGGCGCTCGTGGGCGCGGTCGCGCTCTTTGCGCTCCTCGCCCCGTGGTTCTCGCCCCACGACGGCATCACGAGCGAGTTTTCGCGCGGCGCCGCGCCCCTGGGCCCGGTCGGCCCGAGCTCGGAGTTCTGGCTGGGCGCCGACCGGCTCTACCGCGATCAGCTGACGCGGCTCGCGCTCGGCGGGCGCACGTCGCTCTGGATAGGCCTCGCCTCGACGGCGCTGGCGACGTCCGTCGGCGCGCTCGTGGGCGTGCTCGCGGGGTACTACGAGGGCGCGCGCGGCGCCCGACTCCCCTGGCTCGTGGTCGGCGGCCTGGTCGCGCTGCTCGGGCTCACGGTGTTCGGCCCGCCGGTGGTCACGACGAAGGTCTTCGCGCACCACGGCGTTCTCCCGATCGTGGGGCTCGCGGGGCTCGCCGCGCTCGGGCGGGCTTTCTTGCGGGCCGGCCCTGAGATCAGCCTCGACGCCGCCCTCATGCGCTCGGTCGACATCGGGCTCGCGTTTCCCTTCTTGCTCCTCGTGATGGCGCTCGCGTCGGTCTTCGAGCGGACGAGCGCCACGACGATCTTGCTGACCCTCGGCTTCACGGGATGGCTCGGTATCGCGCGGATCGTGCGCGCGAAGACCATCCAGGTGCGCAACCAGGAGTACGTGACCGCGGCGCGCGCGCTCGGCCAGAGCACGCCGCGGATCCTCTGGCTGCACGTGCTGCCCAACGTCGCGGGTCCGATCGTCGTGCTCGCCACGCTCTCGGTCGCCCAGATGATCGTGGCGGAGAGCGTGATGAGCTACCTCGGGGTCGGGCTGTCACCGCCGACCGCCACGTGGGGCTACATGCTCTTCGAGGGGCAGGAGGTCTACGCGACCGCGCCGTGGCTGCTCGCGGCGCCGTTCGCGGCGATCCTCGCGTGCGTGCTCGGCTTCAACCTGCTCGGCGAGGGCCTCCGCGACGCCCTCGACCCCCGGAGCGAGTGACGGTGCCTCGGCGTGCACCTCACGCCTCGCGCCACGCGGGCCGCCACCTCTGTGCGCACGCCGCCGCGGCGTGTCTCGCGGCCGGCGCGCTCGGCTGCAGCGGCGAGCTGCCCGCTCCGCTGCCCACGGCCCACCCCGACGACTCGATCCCGCGCCGTGGCGGCACGGTACGGACCTCTTCGTTCGGCGACATCCGCAGCCTCGACCCCGCGAACATCGCGGACGGGCTCGTCTCCAGCATGCACCAGCTGCTGTTCGCCGGACTCGTCGACTTCGACGAGCAGGGCGCGGTCGTGCCGCGGCTCGCCGAGCGTTTGGAGACCGCGCCGGACGGGCTCGAGTACCGCTTCACGCTGCGGCGCGGCGTGCTCTTCCACGACGGCACGGAGCTCACCGCGGACGACGTCAAGCGCTCGGTGGAGCGCGCATTGCACCCCTCCGCGCCCAACCCGTACTCCAGCTTCTACTCCTCGATCGTCGGCTACGACGACCTCGCCAGCAAGCGCCGGGAGGACCTCGCGGGCGTCACGGTCGAGGGCTCGCACGTCGTCTCGTTCCGGCTGTCGCAACCCGACTCCACCTTCCTCCCGCTCCTCGCGATGCAGCCGCTGCGCCCGGTCTGCAAGAGCGCGGGCCGTCGCTATTCGGACGACTTCCTCGCGTGCGGCGCGGGCCCCTTCAAGCTCGCGCAAGGCGGCTGGGTGCGCGGACAGAGCCTCACCCTCGTGAGGCACGACGGCTACTACGAGCCGGGGAAACCCTACCTCGACCGCGTGGTCTTCACCTTCGGGATGACCCTCTCGACGTCGAAGTACAAGTTCACGCACGGCGACCTCGACACCCTCCGAGACCTCACGCAAGGCGACGTGCTCCGCTTCGCCTCCGACGCGCGCTGGCGCCCCCTCGGCGCCTACGAGCGAGAGCGCCAGATCATGGGTGAGGCCATGAACACGGAGGTCGCGCCGTTCGACAACGTCGAGGTGCGGCGGGCGGTGGCCGCGGCCATCGATCGCCGCCACTACGAGGCCGTGAAGCCCTCGCTGCTCCGCGCGGCCAACCAGCCAATCCCCCCCGGGACGCCCGGGTACGACGCCGCACAGCGGGGCCAGCAACACGATCTCACCAAGGCGCTCGAGCACATGCGGCGCGCCGGCTATCCCTATGATCCTGCTACGAAAACGGGCGGCTATCCGCACGTCATTCCGTACTACACCTATCGGCAAGGAGCGAGCGAGTACACCGCGCAGGTGTTCCAACAGGAGGTCGCGAAGATCGGGCTCCGCATCGAGCTCCGGCTCGTGAACTACCCCACCTACCTGGCGCAGGTGGCGCGGCGTCGCCAGGTCGCGATCGGGCCGTGGGGGTGGTCGGAGGACTACCCGGACCCCATCGACTTCCTCGACTCCCTCTTCCACTCGCGCTCGATCGCCGACGAGGACGCGAACAACGTGTCGTTCTACTCGAACCCGCGGTTCGACACGCTCGTCGACTCCGCCAAGCGGGAGCTCGAGCCCAAGCGACGCGGGCGGCTCATCTCGGAGGCCGTGGACCTCGTGTGCGACGAGGCGCCGTTCGCCTTCGCCTACACCGTGCGCTTCTACGAGGTCCACCAGCCCTACCTCCGAGGCTATCGCCCCCACGCGGTGTGGGCGCGCGACCTCTCGTCGGCCTGGCTCGACCGCGCGGCGTCGGGCGCGACACGCGGCGCGTTGCCTGGGGCCGTCGTAGGACCGCGCGCGCTCGGGAGCCTGTTCGGGCCATGAGCGCGCGCGCTACGCTGGCGGCGACCGCGGCGCGGCGGGCGGCTCACGGGTTCGCCGTCCTGTTCGCCACGGCGACGCTCGCCTTCCTCGTGAACGACGTGCTCCCCAGCGACCCCGCGCGCATGGTGGCGGGCGCGCAGGCGAGACCGGCGGAGGTCGCGAAGATCCGCGCGGAGCTCGGCCTCGAGCGGCCCATGCCCGTCCGCTTCGGCGCCTACCTCCGGCGGCTCGTCCACCTCGGGCCCCTCGACCGCGGGCGCGACGCACGCCACGCGACGTGCGGGGCGATGGGCCCGGTGCACGTCGATCTCGGCAGGAGCTACCAACAGAGACGCCCCGTCGTGGCCATCCTCGGCGAGCGGCTCCCGCGCACCTTGTTGCTCGCGCTCACCGCCGTGACGCTCCAGTCGCTGCTCGGGGTGGCGCTGGGTGTCTACGCGGCGCGGCACAAGCGCACGCTGCGTGATCGAGCGACCGTGAGCGCGAGCCTGCTCGCGACGAGCGCACCCACCTTCATGTCCGGGCTCGGGCTCCAGCTCCTCTTCGCCAAGACGCTCCACCTTCTGCCGCTCGACGGGTTCGGGGCGACGCCCCTCGAGCACCTCGTCTCGGTGATCCTGCCGGCGAGCACGCTCGCGCTCTTCGGCGCCGCGCTCTACACGCGGCTCACGCGCGACGAAATGATCCTCGCGCTTTCCCACGACTACGTGCGCACGGCCCGCGCGAAGGGGCTCGGAGAGCTCGGCGTCCTCCGCCACGCGCTGCGCAACGTGCTCGTGCCCCTCGTGACGGTCGTGGGGCTCGACCTCGGCGCCCTCGTCGGCGGCGCCGCGGTCACCGAGACCCTCTTCCGCTGGCCTGGCCTGGGCTCGCTGGCGGTGTCGGCGCTGCTCGACCGCGACGGCCCCGTCCTCATGGGCACGGTGCTCGTCACGAGCGCCGGCGTCGTCCTCGCCACGATGTTCGTGGACCTGAGCGTCCACTTTCTCGACCCCCGCGCCCGGCGCGCGCGCTGACCCCTCGCCGTCGGCTCTTCAGTCGCCGGAGAGCGCCCGACACTCGACCACGCCAGGACCAAAGGCCTGCTTCGCGCAGGAACGATACGCCTCCCTGGCGGCGGCCTTGCGCCCGATGGCTTCGTACGCGGCGCCGAGCGTGAGCCACGCCTCGGCGTTGCCTGGCTGTTGGCGGGTCGCGCGCAGCGCGACCTCGGCCGCCTTGCCGGGAGAGTGCTGCTCGAGCAGGCGCTGCGCCTGCTTGACGTCGCTGACGCGCGGGGGCTCGCCGCTGGCCGCGGCGGGCGGGGCGGTGCCCGCCGCGGGCGTGGGCGCAGGCGGCTCAGGCGTGGGCGTGGGCGCGGGAGCAGCGGACGTACGGGGAGACGGAGGCGCGGGGGTCGGCGGGGGAACCGCGCTCGCGGCGACCGACGCCGTCTCCGGTGGGATCGGCGCCGGGTCGATCGAGGTGAACGATAGGGCGGGCAGGCCCGGGGGCGCGGAGGCGGTGGGCGTCCCGCTTGGCCGCGGTTGGAGCGCCTCAGCGTCCGGGCCCGTGCCGAGGCCGGCCGCGGTGTCGTGCTCGCCCCTCACCACGCGCCGCGCGAAGATCCCGAACACCAGCACCAGCGCGATGCCGCCGACGAGCCAGAGCGCCACGCGTGGCCCCGGGATGCGCTCCGGGGCGCGCCCCTCGGCCTGCCTGCGCCGCGACGGGGCGGTCTCGCTGTCGTCGTGAGCCACTTGGTCGTCGGCCACGGCGCGGCGCCTCGACCGCGAGGGCGGCGGCTCCGGCTCGCGATCCTCGTCGGCGACGACGACCTTCGGCTCGAGCTTCACGTTGCGCCGCGACGGCGGCGGCCGCGCCTTCGACTGCTGGCGGCTGGAGACGGGACCGGACGTCGGCGTCGGGTCGAACGCGAGCTCGTCGATGCTCACCTCGAACGGCGGCGAGGGCTCCGGCACGGTCACGATCTCGGGCTGGGTCTCGGGCGCCGAGCTCGCGGCGGCTGGAGAGACGTCGATTGGGATGGCGATCAGCACCGCCGGCGGAGCCGGGAACTTCGGCGACACCTCGGGCACGAGCTGGGTCTCGTCCGGACCGTCGAGCGGCGCGTCTGCGATGCGCCGCAGCTCGGTCATCACCGAGTCGGTCAGCGCGGGCTGGGAGCTCGCGGGCGCCGGTGCCACGGGCGCCTTCGTCGCCTCCACGATGTCGGCGAGCGCGATGCGAGGGGCCCCGCGCGCGGCAGACCCCACAGAGGCGGGCGCGGGAGAGAGCGGCTCTGGCGCGAGCGTGGCCTTCAGGCTGGGGAGCCCGAGCGCACCGGGCGTCACGTTCGACGCGGCGGGCGCCGTCGCAGGCCGCGCGGGCTGCGCGGGCGCCGACTTCGCGGGCGCCTTTGCGGGCTCCGCCGCCGGCGTCGCGGGCACCTTCGCGGGCTCCGCCTTCACGGGCTCTACCTTTGCCGGCACCTTCACGGGCTCCGCCTTCGCGGGCTCGGCGTTTGCCGGCTTCACGGCCTCCGCCGTCTTCATGGGCTTGACCGGCTCGGGGGCCTTGGGCGCGGCGGTCGCCTCGGCCGTCTTGGTGGCGGGCTTCGCCTCTGGGGGCTTCGCCTTGGCGGGCGTTTGCGTCTTCGCGGGGGCGTCGTCCTTTTTCGCGCGGAGCGCCGCGGACGGCTGGGTCAGCGCGAGCTCCGTCTCCGACGGCGTCGCGATCGGCGAGAAGGGCGCGCGAGTCGGCGCGCGCGGGGGCGGTTCGGGCGCACGCTCGACGCCGGCGACGGCGATCGCGAGCTTGGCGAGCTCGGCGAGCTTGGAGGGCACCGTAGGCCGCGAGGCCTCGGCCTTGCCGGGCGCGTAAGCATTTGGAGTTACAAGGGTTTCCGCGCCGGAGGAGGAGGGCGAGGCGAGCTCGAGGGCCTCGGCGGGGATGGCCGCGGCGAGCCCGCGCAGGGTCTCGGGATCGTGGATGGGCACGCCCGGCACGAAGGGCTCGAGCGCCCGCGCGTCCTTCGCGCTGATGAGCAGCCCTTCGAAGAACAGCTTCGAGAGCGTGGAGAGCGTGGACAGGTCCTCGAACGGCGACTCCTCGACGACCTCGAGGGTCGAGCGACGACCGTCGACGAGCCGCAGGATGCCGTTCACCTCGTCGGGGATCTCGCCGATCCGGCGCGCGAGCTCCGCGTGATCGACGACGAGGGCTTGCTCGAGCGCCGGGAGCTGCTCGGTCATCCGGCTCCACTCGTCGAGCCTCCGCATGCCCTCCATCAGCACGGCCTGCGTCGAGACCTCGATCGCCTCCCCGCGGGACACGGGCTCGAAGTTGACCTCGAAGGTCGCTTCGTTCCAGGTGAGCGCGCGGTAGATGGCCTCCTCGCCCGTGAGGGGACCGAGCTCGGCGTCGAGGACCTTGCCGTCTCGGAAGTAGATCGTGGCGTTCCGCACACCGCTCTTGAGGTTGACGACGCCGGTCTTTCTGGAGACCTCGAAGGTCTGCAGGAGGTCGACCACCGCCATGTCCTCGATCGAGCCCGAGAACTGGGTGCGCGCGGCGTGCTGGGGCCGCGACATGCTCTCCTTGTCGCGACGCGCGAGCAGGAGCTGGACGCGCGCGAGCAGCTCGCGCACGAAGATGGGCTTCGTCAGGTAGTCCTCGACCCCGAGCTCGAGCCCGCGGATCTTGTCCTCGACCGAGCGCTGGCTCGTGAGGAACACCACCGGGATGCGGGCCCACTCGGCGCGCTCCTTCAGGCGCCGCACCAGCGCGTACCCATCGAGCTTCGGCAGCTTGGTGTCCGAAAGAACGAGGTCCGGGGGCGCGCTCTCGACGCAGCGCAGCGCCTCCTCTCCGTCGGTCGCGACGGTGACGTTGTAGCCCGCCTTGCGGAGGCTCACCTCGAGCACGCGCAGACTGCGCATGTCGGCGTCAACGAGGAGGAGCTGTTCCTTGGCCATCTCGGAGCGTAGGATGCGGACCGCCGCGCGTGCGGTCAAGCAACGCGCGACGACCGCGTCGGGGGAAGCTGCCCGGCCTTCGCGAAGCGCTTACGGAAGCGCGACGCCACCGGAGGTGCGTCCCCTGCCCTCGAGGCGTGGCCTACGCCGTCTTGGTGCCGCAGTTCGCGCAGAACTTCGCGCCGGGGCTGAGCATGGTGCCGCACCCCGTGCAGTTCTTCGGCGCCTGGGGCAGGCCGGTGCCACAGTTCGAGCAGAATTTGCCCGCGCCCTGCTTGAAGCTGCACGCCCCGCAGGTGACGAGCACCCCACCGGGGCTCACCGAGGCGGGCGGCGGCGGGGGCGCGCCCATGGCGCCCATGCCGGGCTGCATGCCCTGCTGGAAGCCACCGACCATCATGTTGCCCATGCCCATGCCCACGGCCATGCCGGCGCCGGCGCCCGCGAGCCCGTCGCCCATGCCGTGCTGCGCCATGCCCTGGCCAGCACCGATCATGGCCTGGCCGGCCGCGTAGGCGCCGAAGTTGCCGCCGGCGAGCTGGTTCACGTAGCGGGCGTCTTGCCCGAACTTCTGGTCGAGCGCGAACTGGTTCGCCTGGGCGTCGGCCGCAGCGCCTGCGATCGCGATCTGCTTCTTGCGCACCTCGCGCTGGGCGTCGGCGAGCTCCTTGACAGCCTGGCGGAGCTCCACCATGTGCTCTTCAGGGATGTTGGGGTCGATCTTCCCCATCTCCGTGATGCGAATGCCGATGTCGTTCAGGGCGGGCGCCCGCGCGACGAAGGCCTGGGCCAGGCGCTCCTTGTTGTTGATGACCGACAGAATGCTCTTCTGCTCAGCCTCGGCCAGCTCGCAGAGGACGGTGCCCACCGAGTTGATGAACTTTCCCTTCACCCACTGGAGGATCTGGTCGTTGTCACCCGCCGCCGCCTGGCCCGAGTAGCCGACGATGAAGCGCACCGGGTCGGTGACGACGACCGAGAACTCACCGAAAATGCGGATGGGCACCTGCAGGCCGGTGCCCGGATCGACGATTTCGCCCGCGGGGCCGCCGAAGGGGATGCTGCGCACCGGCGTGGTCTTCACGAAGAAGATCTCGCTGATGAACACGTTGCCGCCCGTGAACTGGTTCACGATGCTGCCCAGGAACGGGATGTTCTGCGTGTGCATCGTGTGCCGCCCGGGGGGCAGCACGCCGACGACCCGACCATCCTTGAAGAACACCGCGCACTCGTCGCTGTCGACGGTGAGCTGCGAGTACATCGGGAAGTTCTGATCGGGATGCTTGTAGACGATGAGGTGTTTTTGGTTGTCGGCGCGCGCGATCATCATCGCGCTCACGTTCTTTTGGACGAAGTCGAACACTCCCATCGTTTCTGCCTCCGAAGCGGCGGCGAACGTGCCGCCGGTTTCGAGCAGAATAAGACCCTCTCCCCAGCGACGCCAGACGGAAGCGACATCGGCGCGACGCGGGGCTTCGTTTCGCCTCCGACGCGCCTGCGCCCGCGAAAACGCACGACTTTTCGTGGCCTTTCGGCGCGTCACGGGGGTGATGGCACGCGCCCGCATCTGCTACTCTCGCGGGCGTGATTGAGCCCGTCGACATTTCCTCACTCCCCGGCCCCGCGCAGAAGATCCTCGACCCCGCGGGGCCCGCGCCGCTCAAGCAGATGGCCGCGAAGGGCGTGGTGCCCGGCCTGCGGCCCGGCGAGATCGTCACGGTCATCGCGCTCCTCGCGCAAGGCGACGGGCCCACGGCCACCACCGCGTCCGAGACCTTCGGCAAGCTGCCGAAGCCGCTCATCACCGGCGCGCTGGCGGGCGATCTGCACCCCTGGGTGCTCGATCGCCTGACGCTCACCTACGCCGGGGACTTCAATTTCATCGGCCAGTTTCTCCAGCACCGCTCGCTCGCGAACGAGACGGTCGCGGAGCTCGCCGCCGTGGCGAGCGAGGGCGTCGCCGAGCTCATCGCCACGAACGAAGAGCGCCTGCTCGCGAACCCGACGATCATCGAGAAGCTCTACCTGAACAAGTCGACGCGCATGTCGACCGCCGACCGCATCATCGAGCTCGCGGTTCGCAACAAAATCGACCTCCCGGGAATCCCCGCGTTCCGCGAGGCCGCGGCGGCCATCGCGAAGGAGCTCGTCGCCGAGGCGACCGAGGAGCGCACGTTCGACGACGACCAGTTCGACGAGCTGCACGGCCTCGCCGCCACGACCCAGCTCGCCCCCGACGAAGACACCCACGTCGTCGACGAGACGGGCAAGGAGGAGGTCACGCAGAAGGCGAAGGCCCTGAACGGCATCTGGGCCGAGATGCGCCCGCCCGCGAAGATCCGCCTGCTGCAGCTCGGCGTCGACTCGTACAAGCGCGACAACCCCGACTTCGAGGGCACGCTCGACGCGGCCGCCGTTCGTATGCTCGGTGTGCGCGATCCGAACCCGCTCGTTTCCGTGGCCGCCGTCAAGTCGCCGAGCATCACCGAGAGCGAGATCCAGCGCATCGCGGGCATGCGGAACGTGTCCGAAGACGTGCTCCGCATCATCGCCATGAACCGCGACTACACCCGCTCCTACGCCATCAAGTACGCCCTGGTCGCGAACCCGCGCACCCCGTTCGCCTTCGCGTCGCAGTGGGTCACGCACCTGCGCGAGAGCGATCTGCGCAACGTCGCGAAGAGCAAGGACGTCGCGGGCGCGGTCGCGAACGCCGCGCGCAACCAGCTTCAGCGCAAGGGCAAGAACTGAGCGAGAGCGCCGCGCGCCTGCCGAGGTTCCCGTCGCGGAGGGGTCCGGCGGCCGGCTCGGGGCGACGTTTGGCCCAGGTCTCGCGAATCGGGTTCGCGATTCGCGAGGCGTGCTCTAGATTCCGCGGCGTGTCGCCGATCGCCCTAGAGAGCGCATCCCCGCGCCTGCGCCTCCCTCCGCCGCATCCCATGCGCGTGCGAGCCCCGCGAGACGCACGGGAGAGGCCGGGCGATGGCTGACCGCCAGGCTCACTGGTCCGAGCGGTTGGCGCTGTTCGGGGGCGTCGCGAGCATCGCTGCCGTGCACAGCCCGCTCGTCGCCTATGGCACGTTCGCCAACGTGGACGAGGCCTACGCGGGCGCGCTCGCGAGCCGCATCCTGGACGGGCACAAGCTCTACGTCGGCGCCGTGAGCCAGCGCGGCCCGCTGATGTACTACGTGTACACGCTCGTCGCGTGGCTCCACGGGTGGGACAACCTCCGGGCGCTTCGCCTGTGGGCCCTCGGCGTGGCGCTGCTGAACCTCTACGCGGTGTACCTGTTCGCGCGGGCGTTCCTGCCGCGCGCGGGTGTGCTCATCGCCACGTTCGTGATGGCGTACGCGCTCGCGTTCGGTGTGCCCCCATTCGACGGGCTGGCGCTCCACGGCGAGTCTCTCCAGCTCCCACCCCTCACGTTCGGGTGTCTGCTCGGCGCGCTCGCGCTTCAGCCCAGCCCACGCGCGGCGGACCTCAGGCGGTGGCTCCTCGCGGGGTCCGGGCTGCTCTTCGGGATCGCGGTCGCGATCAAGCAGAGCGCGGCGCTCCACCCCGTCGCGCTCTGCGTATGGCTCCTGGCGAGCGCCCGGCGCAACCGGCAACCGGCCAAGCAGTGGCTCACCGACCTCGGCATCATCACCGCGAGCACCGCCCTGCTCCCCGCCCTCTTCATCGCGCACGCGGCCCACGAGGGAACGCTCAAGGAGCTTTACTACTACACGGTGGTCTACAACCGCGACGTCCACCTCCGGCCGACGCGGAAGCTCTTCCCGCTCCTCACCCCGTTCTTCCTCCGCCTCACCGAGCAGACCGGCTACTTCCTACTCCTCCTCGGCATCGCGAGCGCGGCGATCCCTAGCGGCGCGCGGCGCCTCGTGCGCGCCATGCAGGCGCGCGTCGCCTGGCCCGTGCTCCGGGGCTTTGGTGTGCGGCGCTACCTGGTCGCGAACCTCGCGCTCGCGGTGCTGTCGGCGTCGGCCATGTACCGCTTTTTCCCCCACTACTTCGTGCAGTCGCTGCCGTTCTTGGCGCTGGCCGCGGGGGCCATGCTGGGCCCCTCGGCAGAGCGCCTGCGACACCGCGCGGCCTTCAACCGCCTCGCGATCGGGGCGTTCGGGATGCTCATCTTCGCGTCTGGGCTGAGCACGGTGTTCGGCGAGCGCGTCGACGGCCGGGTGACCCACGACAGGACCCCGCAGCTGTGCGGCAAGCTCATCGCCGCCGGCACGAAGCCGGAAGATCGCATCTTCGTGTGGGGCTTCTCCCCGTGGATCTACCAGTACGCGCACCGCAGGCCCGCGGGGCGGTTCGTCTTCGAGACCTACGTCACGGGGTTCGTGCCCTGGTTCTGGGACCGCCTCGAGCTCGAGCGCTCCCGGATCGTGCCGGGCAGCGTCGAGGCCCTGCTCGCCGACCTCGACCGCGAACGCCCCGAGATCGTGGTCGACGCGGGCAGCGTGATGATGGCGAGGCCCATGCGCGCCTACGCGAAGCCTGGTCGCTGGCTCCTCGAACACTACTGCTTCGAGTACCGCCTCGCGGCCTTCGACGTGTACCGGCGCAGGCCCGACGGCGTGGCCGAGTGCGCGCAACCCTACGTGCCCCTGCCGTACGACGCCGTGAACTGGAACGGCACGCCGATGGGCATCCCCGTGCCGCTCTCCGCCGAGCGGGCGCGCGAGCGGCGCCTGCCCTACGGCAACCTGATGCGACCCATCTGGTTTCCTAGCGGCCCGCCCCCGCAACAAGCGGTCCTGGACGCCGCGCGCGATCCCAAGACCGAGCGCGAGGAGGCGGAGGCCGAGCGCGACGGCTTCTACATCCCCCGGTTCGACGGCCGCGACTAGAGCGCGTTCGGCTCGCGCGGCGGAGTGAGGTCGAGGGCGCGCTCGTGACGCTCGGGGTCGACGTGACGGGCGATCCCGAGCTCGACTACCGGCCGACGCCCCACACCTCGCCCGTCGCCCAGGTAGCGTCGAGCAGGGAGAGCACGACGTGCACGACCTCTTCGGGCGTGCCGAACCGACCGAGGAGCGACCTCGTCGCGAGCCGGTGATGCCTCGTAGGATCGGCGTCCGCCTCGGGATCGGCGACGATGCCGAGCTGAACCAGGTTGACCCTCACCGCGGGCGCCAGCTCGACGGCCAGCGCCTGCAGCCCGGTGCGCACCGCGCCCTTCGCCGTGAGATAGGCGACGTGGTTCGTATACGGCCTCGTGGTGCCCGCGTCGCCGAGCGCGACCACGGCGCCCTGCGCGGTCGCGAGATCCTGCGCGAGCGCGTGCACGAGCAGGAGCGGCGCGACGGCGTGCACGGTGAGCGTCCGCTCGAGGTCCTCGCGGCAGAGGGCCTCGAACGGCGTGCGCGGGAATGGGCCGCACGCGAGCACGACGTCGTCCACCGTTCCCACACCCGCGCGGAGCCCGGCCACGATGTCGTCCACCGCGTTGGGCCGGGATAGATCCGCGCACACGGTGGGCGCGGGAGGGCCAGGGACCTCGGCAGCCAGGAGGTCCGCCAAGCTGGCCAGTTTGGCCGGATCCCGGGCGGTGAGCACGGGCAGATCGCCCCGCCGCGCGAGCCCGAGCGCGATCGCGACGCCGAGGCGCCCGGTCGCGCCGACCACCAGCACCTTTCGGCCCCTCCGCTCTCCGTGTGGCATCGGGCGAACATTACAGAGCCGGAGGCTCCGGCGGAAGCCTTGGCTAAGCGAGCGTCGCCACAAAAGCGCGAGGACCCGCGCGGCCGCTCCCCACCGGGGGACGGGCCGTACTATGCTCCTCGGCCGAGTGCCCCCGAGGCGGGATCTTCACGAACATCGGAGCAGAACGCGATGAGCGCACCCCAGTATACCGAGGCGGAGGTCGAGCGGCTGTGGGCCAGCTACCGCGCGGGTGCGCCCACGGTGTGTCCTGCCGACGGCGCCAACGTCGCGCTCTCGATCGACGGCACGCGCGCGTACCGCCTCAGCTGCACTCACTGCGGCGTCGGGTCCTCGTGGTTCACCAGCGCGCAGGACGGGATCCTCGTCCGCGTAGCCATGCCGCCCATCACGCGCTGAGCTCGCCCGCGCCGAGACTTCAGCCGGCGCCGACGGCTCGCAAAAGCGACGCGAGGCGCCTTGACTTCCGTTCGCCCACGCCACAACAAGTACATATGACTCTTTCACGGTTGTATGAACTCCACTGCGGGCGGATTCAGGGGCGCGAGCACCGGCGCGCGCTGCGCGACGGGCAGGACGGGCTGGCCGTGTGGCGAGGCCCGGCCGGGCTCGGCCTCGCTGTCACGGACGGATGCGGCAGCGCCCCGGGGTCCGAGGTCGGGGCCCGGCTCGCCGCGACCTGGCTCGCTTCGCACGGCCCGCGTGCGCTCGCGTCCGTGGCCCCGAGGGACCTCGCGCGGCGCCTCGGAGAGGACCTCCAGGGGTTCCTCGCCTCGGTGGTCGACGCCCTCGACGCCGACGGCGCGCGCGACGAGGCGGTCGCGTCGATGTTCCTGTTCTCCTTCGTGTGCGCGTTCGTCACGTCGGAGCGCGTGGCGGTGCTGGCCCAGGGTGACGGGCTCGCGGCGTACAACGACGAGCGGGGCGCCGTGCTGCCGGGCGAAGGCAACGCGCCCGATTACCCGGGGTATGGGCTCCTCGGTCTCCCCCACGGTGGGCCTACGGTGCTCTTCGATCGGCCGGCGGTCGAGCTGCAGTCCCTGCTCATCGCGACCGACGGCCTCTTCCCGCTGCTCGGCACCGGCGCCCCCGACGAAGATCCGCTCGCGGCGCTCCGCGACGGGGCGGTCGGTGCGCGGCACCCATCGTGGCTCGAGCGACGCCTGCGCGCCCTCAGCCACGAGGGCGTGTTCATGGACGACGTGGCCGTCGCGATCGTGGCGAGGGCGTCGTGAGCGCGTCCGCGACGGCGCCGGTCACCGTGCTGCTCGACGGCGCCAGCGCGCCGGTCACGCTGGGGGACGACGCGCTCCTCGGCGAGGGGGGCGAGGGCCGCGTGTACCGCCTCGGGGCCGAGGCCGTGAAGGTCTTCTTCGCTCCCTCACGCGCCCGCGCCCGGAGGCTCGCGGCCTTCCCGCCGGGGCTTCCACGGCAGGTCGTCGCGCCACGACGGCTGGCGCGTGATCCGCGCACCGGCGAGCTCAGCGGGTACGCGATGCGGCTCGTCGACGGCGCGTTCGACGCCGGGCGGCTCGGCGACCGCCGCTTCCGCGAGCGCGAGCACGTCACCGGCGACGACGTCGCGCGGTGGGTGCTCTCTGCGGCTGCGCTGCTGGCGACGCTCCACGCGCGCGGCGTGGTCGTGGGCGACCTGAACTCGGGGAACGTGCTGCTGAGCCGCGCGCCGGAGGCGCTCGAGACCCACCTCATCGACGCCGACTCGATGCAGCACGGCGCGTTCGGCTGCCCTGTGGCGCACGAGCGGTACGTGCACCCCTCGCTCTACGGCCGCGATCTGGCCAAGGCGCCGTGCTTTTCGCCACGCACGGACTTCTACGCGCTCGCCGTGCTGGCGTTCGAGGCGCTCCTCTTCATGCACCCCTACGGCGGCGTGCACGCGTCGCACGCCACGCTCGCGCGCCGCGCCGCGGCGAGGGTGTCCGCGCTCCGCCACGACGTGGCGCGCCCGCGCGTCGCCGCGCGACCCGACTCGCTCGACGACGCGTGGCTCGACTACTTCGAGGGCGTGTTCGAGCGCGATCGCTGCGTCGCCCCGCCGCCCGCGCTCGCCGGCGCGCGCTTCTCACGCTGCGCGGGCTGCGGCGCGGAGCACGCGCGGCGCGCCTGCCCGGCCTGCACACGATCAAGCGGCGCCACCCCGAGCGCCGGACCGCGCGCGCGAGAGCGCGTCGATGCGTGCATCTTACACGAAGGAGAGGGCGTCGTCGCGGCGCGCGTCGTGGGCGGCGCGCTCCTCTTCGCGTTCGCGCGAGCCGGCCGGCTCGTGCGCGAGGGCGGCTTCTCGCTGCCCGAGCCTCCGCCGCTCGCGAGGATCGAGCTCGAGCCGCGCGCGACCTGGGTGGTCACCGCGGAGGCGGCGGTCCGCCACGGCCACGACGGGACGGTCGAGCGAATCGGCGGGGGCGATCCGCTCGCGCGAGAGGCGTTCGCCACCACAGGCGCCGGCGAGGCGCTCCGCGTCCGCGACGGGTGGCTCGAGCGCGTCCGCGCGGGCACCCGCGTGGGGGCCGTGTTCGCGGGGCGGACTCGCGTCTTCTCGGGCGAGCACCAGGCCTTCGCCTTCTACCGCGCTGGGCGCGTCGCGCTCGGCTTCCTCTTCTCGCCCACGTCGGGCGGCCTACGGCAGGTGGAGCTCCCGGCGCTCGAGGGGCGCACGGTCGACGCGTTCGCTCACTTCGACGACGCCCACGTGCTCTTCGGCCTCGCCCTCGACGACGGCCGCGAAACTATCTGCATATTGCATATGTTCGAACGCGGCGGCCGCCTCCTCGCCTCCGCCTCCGGCCCGGCGGACTCGTCGCCGCTGCTCGCCGAGGCCCGAAGTGGCGCCCTCGCCCGCGGTCTGCTCGCCGTGCCCTCCGCCCAGGGCGTGCGGCTCTACGGGCCGGTGTCCGGCGCGCTGCGGGAGGTGCGCTCGTTCCCCGAGATCACCCCGTGGCTCGACGGCGCCCCCGAGCTCCACGTCGACGCGCGCGGAGCTCTCTACGCCGTGCACTTCACACGTATCGTGCGGCTCGCGCTCTCCTGACCCTTCCCTTGACCACGCCCACGACCCCTCGCGGGCCATCCCGCAGAAAGGACCCGACCCATGCTCCCCTTCCCCTCGTTCTACGATCCCGCCCGTCCCGGTGGCGTCTCGGAGCTCGTACTGGAGCGCGCCGCCCTCGTCGCCGAGGAGGCCACCGCGTACGCGCAGGCCCACAACGTGACCCCGGCCACGCGCGACACGTTCCGGATCGCCGCCTTCGGCATCGACTGCCAGGTTGGCTTCTGCGTCCCCGGCGCGAGCCTGTTCGTGCCCGGCGCGGTGGACGACACCCGGCGGACCCTGCGGTGGCTCTACGGGAATCTCCACCTCGTGACCGGGCTCCACTTCTCGCTCGACACCCACCGCGTCTTTCAGATCTTCCACCCCTCCTGGTGGGTTGACGCCGACGGTCGCCATCCGGCGCCCTTCTCGGTCATCACGCACGACGACGTGCGCGCGGGGAAGTGGCAGCCGGTCGCCCACCCTCGCGAGTCGCTCGAGTACACGCGGCGGCTCGCCGAGCAGGGCAAATACGTGCTCACGATCTGGCCGTATCATACGCTCCTCGGCGGGCTCTCTCACGCGCTCGTGCCGGCGCTCATGGAGGCGGCGATCTTTCACTCCGTCGCGCGCCGCCAGCAGACCCACTTCGAGACCAAGGGCACCCACGCGCTCACGGAGAACTACTCGGTCATGTCGCCCGAGGTGCTCGAGCTCGGCGGTCGGAGCGTCGGCACGTTCAACGCCGCCTTCTTCAAGATGCTCATGGAATACGACCGCGTGTACGTGTTTGGCCAAGCGAAGAGCCACTGCGTGCTCTCGACCTTGCGCGACATGCGCACCCACATCGAGGCCACCGACCGCTCGCTCATGGACAAGGTGTACGTCCTCGAGGACGCGATGAGCCCGGTGCCCGCGCCGCCGCTCTCCCCCCTGCCGGCCGAGCTCGACTTTCCCCGCATCGCCGAGGCCGGGCTCGACGAGCTGCGCGCCGCCGGTATGCGCATCGTCAAGACCACCGACCCCATCGTGATCTGACCGCCGCGCGGCGCCGACGTCGCGCCCCTCGAAAGCCGGACAGAGAGCCTGAGTGACCGCGGCGCGGTCTCCGCCCCGGCGCGCTCGCCCCATTCACATGCAGTATACACCCATTGAAGCGAAAGGACTCCCATGAGCCACTCCTCCGATCTCTCGAAGCTCCTCGGCCAGGCCGCCGCGTCGGGCACCTTGAGCCAGGCGACCGTCGCCGCCCAGACCTCCGCCCTTGGTGGCGACCTTGGGCAGATCGTGATCGCCGGGGCCGCCGGCGTGGACGCCGAGGACCTCGTGGCCTCCGACGTGACCCTCGTCACGGTGCTGGTCGACGCCTCGACGAGCATCCACACCCGCGGCCTCGAGGACGCCGTCATGCGGGGCTACGGCGAGCTCGTGAGCGCCTTCGTCGACGCACGTGAGCGCGACTCCGTGGTGCTCGCCCTGTGGACGTTCAACGACGAGGCGCGGGTCGTCCACTCGTACGTCCCGGTCACCGACGCGACGCGGCTCGACCCGAGCAACTACCGCGGCCTCGGCGGCACCAAGCTCTACGACACGTTCTGCGACGGTGTCCTCGCGAACGTGGCCTACGCGGAGCGGCTCCGCGCCGCGGGGACGCCCACGCGGAGCATCGTCGTGGTGCTCACCGACGGCGAAGACTGCGGCTCGCGTAGGCGGGCATCGCACTG
Source organism: Myxococcales bacterium (assembly GCA_016720545.1). Taxonomy (NCBI): domain Bacteria; kingdom Pseudomonadati; phylum Myxococcota; class Myxococcia; order Myxococcales; species Myxococcales bacterium. The sequence continues at coordinate 17,187 of JADKKK010000018.1, read as the reverse complement.
CCACGCGCTCGCCCGAGACGTCCTCGCGACCGAGACCTTCCAGCTCGCGTTCGTGGGCGTCGGCGCCGACGTCGACTTCCACGAGGTGGCCAGGAAAATGGGCTTCCCGCGGGGCTCGGTCGCGGTGAGCGCGCAGGCGACGGCGTCCAGCATTCGCGCGCTGTTCCAGATGGTGAGCCAGTCGACGCTGCGCATGAGCCGAGCGCGCGCCGGCGTGCCGATGGGCGGGTTCTTCGGGCCGTGAGGCCCGCGTCGTGCACGGGCCTGTGAGGTCGTGGTAGGCTCTCCGCCGATGGCCGCCCGCGACGAGGACGAAGCCCGGTTCCTCGAGAGCTACCAGCCCGCCGACTTCCCGCGGCCCTCCGTCGCGGTCGATCTCGTCGTGCTCACGGTCGACGACTGCGATCTGAAGCTGCTCACCGTGCAGCGCAACGAGCCCCCGTTCAAGGGGCGATGGGCGCTGCCGGGCGGGTTCGTGAGGGTCGGGCCCTCTCGCGAGCAGCAGGGAGAGGGCGTCGACGAGGCCGCGCGGCGCGAGCTGCACGAGGAGACCGGCCTGCCGGAGGGCGCGATCTACCTCGCGCAGCTCCACACGTTCGGCGCGCCCGGCCGCGATCCGCGGATGCGCGTCATCAGCGTCGCGTATTACGCGCTCGTGCGCCCCACGCTCGCCCCGCTCGTGCGGCCCGGCGGCGACGTGCACAAGGTCCGCTGGCAGTCGCTGGCGGAGGCGACGCAGGGCGAGCAGCTCGCCTTCGACCACGACGCGATCGTCGCCTGCGCCCTGGCGCGCGTCCGCGAAGAGATCGACCGCTCGCACCTCGCGTTCGAGCTCGTGCCCGACACCTTCACCGTCCAGCAGCTCCGGGCCGTGCACGAGGTGGTCAAGGGCACCGCGCTCGACCCCGGCAACTTCCGGAAGCGCTTCCTCCGCATGCTCGACGACGGCGTGCTCGAGCACGCGCGTGGCAAGCGACTCACGTCGTCCAAGCCCGCGCAGGTCTACCGGTTTCGCTCGCCGCCTCGCGCCTGACGGAGGTCGACCGGTCGCCTCGCGTTTTCTTGGGGCGCGCGCTTGACGCAGCGCGTCCGCGCTGTCATGACATTCCCATGGTGATGTCCCGCTCCGCTTTCACGTGCCGACCGCAGGTCGCGTGCAAGCGCGTCCAGCGCTGACTCACCGGTTCCCCTCGCACCCGCGAGCTCAAGGAGGAGGCCGGTTCGGCCAGGCCCCAAGGAGCTCGCGAGGAGTGCGTCGTGAAGAATCGTGCATACTACAGGAAAAGACGGCGGGTCGCTTCCGCCCGTCCACGCGGCAACGGCAAGCGACCGACTCCCTCGCCCTCGCCGCGCGGCGCCATTCGCGCGCGTGATGCGGTCCGTGAGCTCCTGACGCTCGCGTGGCCGATCGCCGCCGCCATGCTCGGCGAGACCGCCCTCGGCCTCGTCGACACCAAGATCACTGGCGGCCTAGGCGCCTCCGCGTTGGGCGGAGTGGGCCTCGCCACCACCCTCATGTACGCGCTCTACGCCTTCGCCTGGGGCGCGATGCGCGCGGTCAAGGTGCGCGCGAGCCACGCCATCGGAGAGGGCGCGCCCAACAAGGGGTTCGCGTACGCGCGGGCCGGCGTGCTGATGGGGCTCGTGTACGGGTTCGGCGTGGCCGCGGTCATGCGCCACCCGGGCCCGCTGCTGCACCTCGTCGGGGCGAACGACGCGCTGCTCCCCTACGCCACCGACTTCCTCCGCGCGCTCGCCTTTGGCGCGCCCGCCACGTGCGCGAGCGCGGCGCTGATCCAACATCGCCAGGGGATGGGGCACGTGCGCCTCACGATGATCGTGGGGATCGCGGCCAACGCGCTGAACGCGACCCTCGCGGTGTCGCTCGTGTACGGCAAGCTCGGGCTGCCCGCGCTCGGCGTCGCGGGCGCTGGCTACGCGACCGCGATCACGAAGACCTCGGAGCTCGCGCTGCTCGGCGCGCTGCTCGTGCGCGACGAGGCCCGCGCCCGCCGCAGCGCCGCGAAGTCGCGCGCGATCGCGCCGCTCGCGTTCGGCGTCGCGCTGCGTGAGGTCGCCTCGCTCGGCGCTCCGACCGGCCTCCAGTTCGCCGGCGAGCTGCTCGCGTTCACCACCTTCACGGCGGTGCTCGGCTCGCTCGGCGCCCACGAGATCGCCGCCCACCAAATCGCGCTCTCGACGATCCGCGTCTCGTTCCTCCCCGGGATCGCCGTCTCCGAGGCGACGAGCGTCCTCGTCGGCAGGGCCCTCGGCGAGCGACGCGTGGACCGCGCCGACGCCGCGACCCGCGCCGGCCTGGGCGTGGCGATGGCGTTCATGTCGCTCTGCGGGATCGGCTTCGCGGTCTTCGGCGGCTCGCTCGCGCGGTTCTTCTCGCCGGACGAGCGTGTGGTCGTCGTCGCCACTCGCCTGCTCTGGGTCGCCTCGGTCTTCCAGCTCCTCGACGCGGCGAACATCGTGCTGCGCGGGGCGCTGCGCGGCGCGAAGGACGTCGCGGGCGTGGCGGCGATCGGGCTCTTCGCGACGTGGGCGTTCATCCCCACCGCCGCGTACGTGCTCGGCAAGCGGCTCGAGCTCGGGGCGCTGGGGGGGTGGCTCGGGTTCGTCGCCGAGACCGCGGTCTCGGCGGGGCTCTTCTGGTGGCGCTGGCGGCGCGGCGGCTGGAGGCTGCGGCTAGAGGCGGCGTGAGCGCGAGTGCTCAGGGGGGGTGGGCGCAGGCGCGCGCCCACTCCACCGAGCCCCTCCGCGCCACCAAAAATAGAGCAGATCTTACTGTCGGGACTGGAGCGCAGCGAGGCCGCGGCGCCGCACTTCAGACCACGAAGTCGAGCATCTGCAGGCGCGTCACGTAGTCTTCGAGCGCGGCGTGGTACTCGTCTGCCAGCACGTCGAGCTTCACGACGACGCCGTCCTTGCCGGCGCGGTGAACCTTGCCAGACACCAAAATCTCGGTGGAAGGCAGCACCAGCACGGCCACGAGATCGCCGTCGGGGGCGACCTGGGTCTTCGGGGCGTCGACCTTCAGGTAAGCGTCCGAGAGGTCGACGATCGCGAGCTCCGTGCGGTCCTTCAGGCGAAGGCGCGCGGGGAGCCCCTCGACCGGGGCGACGCGGTAGTGGGCCCTGCGGTTCTGCTCGATGTGCTCGTCGAGCATGTCGCACACCGGCTTCGAGATGGCCGTCTCGGGCGCGTGCAGCACGACCTCGCGGAGCTTCTTCATCGCCTTCTGCGTGCGGATGACGTTGCCCCGGATCTCCTCGAGGCGGCGGCGATCGCGCACGACCTTCTCGGTCACGACGGCGAGGAGGTTCTTGTAGAACGGGAAGGCGATCTCGGCGCGCCGCTCGAAGAACGCGCGGAGGTCGGCGACGCCGACGGCCAAGACCTCGATCTCGGTCTGCGCGACGGCGGTGCTGCTCCGAGGGATGCCCGTGAGCGATCCGAGCTCGCCGATGGGCGCGATGGGGTGCAGCACGAAGCGGGGCGCCTGGCTCTCGGTGAGGCTCACCGAGCCGCGGACGAGCAGGAGGAACCTGTCCGGCAGATCGCCCTCTTTGAAGAGCACGTGGCCCTTCGCGTAGGTCTTGCGGGTGAGGCTCGCGAGCAGCTCGATGAGGTGCGCGTCCGAGATGTCGGAGAAGAGCGGAATCTTACGAAGATCGTTCGGTGTGACGCTCACGGGCAGCTCCTCGATACGCGGTTCGGCGGAGACCCTACCCCGAAGTGGCGAGCGCGCGCTCACTTTTGCGCGAGGCCTCCTCGCGCGTCGACGCGGGCGGCGTTCGGCCGCATGATGCGCGCATGCTCCGAGAAGAGATCGCCCGTCGCATCAAGCAGGCCATGAAGAGCGGTGACGTCGTCGAGAAGGAGGTCCTGCGCGTGGCGCTGGGCGACATCCAGACCGCCGAGTCCCGGGAGTCCGGGCCGATCGACCCCGCCGCGAGCGACGCCGCCGCGCTCGCCGTCGTGCGCAAGCTCGCCAAGTCGATCACCGAGACCCTCGCGCAGACCTCCGACGCGGCGACCCGGGCGACGCTCGAGGCCGAGCTCACCGTGCTCCGCTCGCTGATGCCGGCCACCCTGTCGGTCGACGACCTGGTCGCGAAGCTCGCCGCGGAGCGTGAGGCGCTCGTGGCCGCGCCCAACGACGGGGCCGCCACGGGGCTCGCCATGAAGGCGCTCAAGGCCGCGGGCGTCGACGCGAACGGCAAGGACGTCACGCAGGCGGTGAAGCGCCTTCGCACGCCCGGAGCGTAGGGCCACCGACGAGCCCGATCGACCGGAGCCTCAGGCGCTGAGGCGCCTGGGCAGGGCGCTCGGGGCCCCCACGTCTGGCGGCCGCGGCCCGTCGGCCGACCCCGCAAACCGCGACCCCTGTAAACCGAAAAAGGCTCGGAGGCTTTCGCCTTCCGAACCTCTGTCGGGGCGAGAGGATTCGAACCTCCGACCCCTAGACCCCCAGTCTAGTGCGCTAACCAGGCTGCGCTACGCCCCGATCCGCCGTCGCGTTTCTGCGAAAGCGGGCGGACCATAGACCTCGGAGCCCGCACTCCGCAAGGGAAAATCAGGGCACCCTCTTCGCGGGCTTCTTCGCGGGCTTCTTCGCGGGGGTCGCTGGGCTCTCGGGGGTCGCGCTGGCCGCCTTCTTCGCGGGGTTCTTCGCAGGCTTCTTCGCGGTCGCGGCCGCGCCGCTGGGGGCGACCGGCTTGGGCGAGGCGGCGGAGGGCGCCTTCCCCGACCTCAGCGTGGCGGGGGGCTCGAAATGGGCCGAGTAGGCCGCCTCGGAGAAGCCCACGAGCACGACGAGCCCGGCGACCTCGTCGACGAGCACAGGCCGCTTCACGAGCTTGCCGTCGCCCGCGAGCATCGCGGCGATGCGCTCGTCGCTCGCGCCGTCGAACGTGGCCTTCCCGCCGAGCTCGCGGTACGAGGCGCCGCTCGTGTTGAGCCACTTGCTCGCGGGCAGGCCGCTCGCGGGCAGCCACGCGTCGAGCTCGCTGGGGCGCGGGGGATCGTCCACGATGGCGCGCACGTCGACCTCGATGCCGCGCTCGGAGAGCCACTTGCGCGCCTTCTTGCAGGTCCCACACGCGGCGTACGACAAGAGCAGGGGTCGCTTCATCCCGACAGGATGGGCCGAGAATCCCCTGCCTGGCGAGCGGAATCGGGTCAGCGCGCCCGCACGCCGAGCGCGCGATCGTCGCCGTCGGCGTCGAGGAACACCGCGCTCGTCATGGCGAACGGGCGCAGCTCCGGGCCCTCGCCGTCCATCACCTCGCGCAGCTCGCGCTCTCCGGTGGCGAAGACCGCGACCGCGTCGTCGGCCTCGACGCGGAGCCGCAGCGTGACGTCACCGCGGCAGCGCCCCGCGGCGTCGCAGCGGAAGGCGAGGTTGCCCGCCGCGTCCTTCGCCTGGCGGAGGTCGACCGAGGGCCCGGCCTCGACCCGCGCGCTGCGGAGGGAGACCGTACGCACATCGACCCATGTCGGCGCCTCGACGTGCACCTTCACGGCGACGACCCGGCTCGCGGGGACGCGCGCGACCTCCCCCGGCGACTTGCCCTCGACGGTCACACGCAGGAACGGCCCGTTCGTCAGCACCACGTCGCGGCCTGCGCGGAGCTGCGTCACGATCTCGGAGGTGCGGCCCGCGTCCCACCCCGCGAGGTCGCCGTCGCGCGCGCGGACGAGCGTGCGCGGGTAGCCGGGCTCTTGCCCGACGATTCCGTGGGTGTCGGTGTTGGCCGTGGGCGTGACCGGATGAGACGTGCGCAGGAGCGCGAAGTAGTCGTCGATGCAGCGCGCCCGTTGCCCGAGATCGCGCCCATTCCACACCTCGACGGCGTCGAACTCCTCCGCGTATCCGGGCGCCTCGCCGCGACCCTTCGCAGGATCGAACTTGAGTCGATCGAAATACCCGTTGTTGCCGGAGCGCGGGTGGTTCACCTGGACGACGACCGGGCCGCGCGCGCGGGCCTCTTGGATCACCTCCGTGGCCGACTTGCCGCGCACCGCGAACGCCCCGCCGCGCGGCTTCGTCGCGTCGACCGCGAGCGGGAACACGTTGAGGTGTCCGAAGGGGGTCACCTGCGCGTCGGTGGTCACCTCGTCGCCAGGCACGTGGACCAAGTAGGCCGAGAGCGCGAGGTCCCGCACGACCCCCGAGAGATCGGCCACGAGGTTGTGCTCGGTCGTCATCGCGAGCTCGACGCCCTCGACGGCGTTCGAGATCACGCGGTCGCGCTGCGCGACCGGCGCGTCGGCCCCGAGCATCGAGTGCTGGTGCAGATCGCACGCGAGGTACCCGGCGGTGTCGACCACGCGCGCGAGCTTGCCGTTGACGGTCGCGGTGGCGCCGGGGCTCACGACGACGCGCGCCGTGGGGGCGGTGTACTCGGGCCCGCGCGAGAGCGTCAGGGTGTAGGTGCCCGGGGCGAGCGCGACCTCCGCTCGGCCGGTCTCGGTCGTCACGCGGTTCCTGGCGGGCCCGGCCTGGTGGCGCACGCCGAGGTCGGGCGTGGGCGTGCGGTCCTCTCCCGTGAGCGTGGCCTTGCACGGCAGGCTCGCGCCCGTGGTCGCGTCCTCGCACGTGAACGACAGCGCGCCGGGCTCGCTGACCGCGATCTCGGCCTCGGCCACGCGGCCCGCGACCACGGTCACTCCGACCTCGGGGCCGACCCCGCGTCGCCCTGCGCCCCCAGCGTACGTGACCAGGTACTTGCCCGGCGGAAGCTCCCCCTCGAGCACGGCCGCGCCGGTGGCCGCGAGCGTGGCCACCTCGTGGCCGTCGGGCGCGCGCACCGAGACCCTCGCGCCGAGCGGCGCCGCCACCGGAGGCCCCGCGCACGAGGCCGCGTGCAGCGCCACGCGCAGCGCGCCGACCTGCGCGCCGCCGCTCTTCGCGAGCTCGGCCACCAGGCTCGCCGTGTCTCCGCGCGCACCGACCAGGAAGACGCGGTCGTAGGTCTTGGTGACGCCGGGCGGGAGCGTGACGTTCGCCTCCTGCACCGTGTCGCTCCACGACTCGCCGCTCACCGCGTCGATGCGGCCCTCGGTGGAGGTGATGGCGTAGCTGGTCTCGCGGCCCACGCCGCCGATGAACGAGCCGCTCGACTTGCCCCGGAAGCCTCGCTCCTTGCCGGGCGCGAGCTTCTCGGCGAAGCCCCACTGGATGGCGTCGCCGACCCCGGGGAGCGTGACGGGCGTGTTGCCGGTGTTGGTCACGTCGGTGCGCAGGAGCAGCGCGCGATCGCTCCCCGCGAGGTGGTAGGTGGTCACCACCGCGAGCTTCGGCTCGGTGAGCTCGTGGCCGCGAGCCTCCACGAGCGCGCCGCCGTCGGACTCCTCGCGGAACGTGAGCCGGTCGTAGACGCCCTGGCGCGGGAACCGACCGAAGTAGCTAAACAGTTGTCCTAGCTCGTCTTTTCGCACCTTCGCGTCGGCCGCGTCGACGATGTTTCCGCCCGACTCGGCGAAGCCCGCGCCCGTGCCGAGGCGATCGATGACGAACACGACCTCGTCGTTCTCCAGCACGATGTCGCCGGGGCGCCCGACCGCGTTGGTGCCCCGCAGCTCCTCGCCGCGCGCCATCACGTGGGCCCTCGCGCGGGACTCCGGCCCCGCGTCGCCGCCGGCCCGCTCGCCGGACACTCCCGCGCGCCGCGCGAGCAGACCCATGCGCCCCGCGACGCCGGGCGACACCGCGATGGGCGGCGTGACCTCGCCCTCGCGCGGGCACCCCGCGAGCGACGCGATCGCCGCGAGCCCCATCGTCGCGACCCACAAGGGAGACCAGCGGCTAGACATCGCGCGATGGGACACGCGCCACGCGCGGCGCCATGGGTGCTCGCGGCGAGGCGACGCCTGGTCCGCGGCGGGCGGCGGTGCGCTCACGCGCGGACCGTCGCGAGCAGGAACCTCGCGAGCGCTTGCGCCTTGCGGACCAGCGTCGCACGCTCGATCTGCTCGTCCTTCGTGTGAAAGCCGACGCCCCGCGGGCCGAGCCCGTCGATCGAGGCGATGCCCATCGCGAAGGCCGTGCTCGCGTCCGAGCCGCCACCGATGAGCGGCGCCTCCCCCGCGCCGAGCCCCACCGCGCGGGCCGCCTCGAGGTACCGATCCATGAGCACGGCGCTCTCGGGCGTGCGCTCGAGCGGCAGGCGGGAGACCCCGCCGGTGAGCTGCACGGAGGTGCCGGGCACGCCCTCGGCGGCCACACGCGCGGCGTCGCGGAGGCGCTGCTCGAGCCAGGCGCCGTCGGCCGCGCTCTCGAAGCGGAGGTCGAGGAGCGCCGTGGCCTCGTCGGGCACCGTGTTCTTGCCTTGACCGCCGGTGAGCTTGCCCACGTTCACCGTGAGCCCGCGGGCGTAGTCGGTGAGGCCCTGCGCGGCGTCGACGAAGCGCGCGAGCGCCCAAATCGCGTTCGCGCCCTCTCGATGAGAAACGCCCGCGTGCGCCGCGCGGCCGCGCGCCACCGCGGTCATGCCGCCCGTGCCCTTGCGCCGCGTGATGACGAGGTCGCCCTTGCGCCCCGCCTCGAACACGAGGCAGCCCGAGGCGCCCGCGATGGCCTCGCGGATGACCCCCTGCCCCTCGGGTGAGCCCACCTCTTCGTCGGCCACGATGACGACGCGCAGCGGAGGCAACGCGTCGAGCCCGGCCGTGGCCGCGAGCGCGCGGAGCGCGTAGGCGACGACCACGAGCCCGCCCTTCATGTCGAGCACCCCCGGACCACGCGCGAGATCGCCGTCGTCGCGGTAGCCCTCGAACGTGCCCGGCGGGAACACCGTGTCGAGGTGCCCCACGAGGGCGAGCGGGGCCACGCCCGGAGCACCCCGGCTCGAGAGCACGAGGTGGTCGGCGAAGCGCGCCGACGGGACGCGCGAGAGCCCGAGCCCCTCGACGGAGAAGGTGTCTTCGAGCAGACGCCCCACGGCGAGGCCGCCCTCGACGTTGTCGGTGTACGAGTTCTGCGAGACGAGCTCGGCGAGCCGATCGAGCATCGCGCCCTCGCGCTCCGCGAGCCATTTCACGGCGTCGTCCGAGTGGGTAGGCATGACGGCAGTGTGCACCGATTTCTTGGCGGGCGGCGCGAAGGCGGCTTGCGTTCTATTCATTCAGAACGCATCGAAGAGACGTGAGTCCAGCGGCAAGCGGGTGGCGCGCTCACGGCCAGAGCAGCTGGATACCGCCGGTCGGCTGGATCGACCACGAGAAGTCTTCGCCTGCGCGCGAGGCCGGCAACATCGCGAACGCCACCTGCAGGCGGAGCCGGTCGAAGAGCGACGCCGCGACGTAGGCCTGCACCGTCGGGCGCGAGCAGACGCGCTTGTCGGGCTGCTCGCAGCGCGAGGACGCGAAGGAGTCGACGCTGGAGAACAGGTAGCCGCCGCGGAGGCCCAGGCGCGGCTGCACCGTCGGACCCGAGATGGGCAGGAGCTCGGCCTCGAGGCCCGCCATGGGGGCCGCCGTCACGTACGCGCCGCCGCCACCGGAGAAGCTCGACAGCCCGCCGAAGTCGAGCGCCGCCCCCCCGCGGAGGAAGCGTGTGGGGCCTGCGCCGAGCCGAAAGCTGATGCCGGTCTCGAGCACTGGGCCAATGGAAACGTGGGCGATCGCGGTGGCGGGCACGTACGTGAGCTGCCCGATGAGCGTGCGCCCGAGCGCCCCGACGATCGCCCCGCCCTCGGGTTGGGCCTTGCGGAAGCTGTCGATCACTTCGCGGAGCTGCTCGTGGATCGCCCGCTCCACGCGGGCCGCGTCCGGCGTGTCGACGCCGAGATCGCGGAACACGAAGCCGTATGCGCACAGGAGCCGCACCACGTACGGGAGCTCGGCCTCGCCCGGGCGCTGCCGGAAGAATCCCCGCGGCGCGGCGGGCACGCCGGGCACCTGAGGCGGCTCGGAGCCTCGCATGGCGGCCGCGCAGGAGGCGTTCGCCCCGGTCTCCGCGGCGCCGGCCTCGCGGGCGCCCTTGCAACGGTCGTAGAGCCTCGCGAGGGAGGTCTGCAGCGCGGCCCGAAGGTCGAGCGACACCCCCGCGCACGCGGCCTCGGGGCGCCCCTCGCCGTCGAGCACCGCGCGGAGGCAGCGGTACGGCTCGTGGTGGGCACCCCGCGGCGGCGGGGCGAGCGTGGCGCGCGGGCCGAAGCGGCGCGCGACCCGAGGCGCGAGGCGGTCGTCGACGAAGCGCCGGGCGGCGCGCATCCCAAGGTAAAAATCGAAGACTCGGAAGTTCTTGTCGAAGAACCCGAAGAACGACGCGAGCGATCCGCTCACCGGCGGCACGTCGGCGGCTGCGATCGCCAGCTTGTCACGCAGGCCGGGCGAACCCTCGAGCACCGACACGAGCTCGGACGAGCGCGCCGACTCGATGAACATGCCGAGGTAGTGCGTGACGAGGCTCTGCGCGCTCACGGTCTTCTCGGCGACCGTGCCCTCCGGGAGCGCCGGGTAGCTCGTGATCTCGGGATCGACGTACACGAAGAGCGCGTCGTCCGGCAGGCCCCCCACGCCCCGTCGCAGGGGCGCCACGAACGCGGCCGCTTCGCCGCGGGGCCCGGGCGGCCCGCTCGCGCCGAGCCCGTCGCTCATGAGCCGCGCGGCGAGGCCGAGGGGCTGGTTGTCGAACACGCCACCGTCGACGAAGAGGGTCCGCTTCGCCGAACGCGGCGTACACGCGCCCCCGCCGCCGGTCATGCAGTGCGCGAGGGGCACGGGCTCGAACGCGAACGGGAACGCGCTCGACGCATAGAGCAGATCGCGGATCTCCGCGAAAGGTGTCGGGTTTTCCTCCAGCGGCAGGAGCGCCTGCGGGAAGCCGTACCCCACGTCGACGTAGTTCTCGGTGCGCGGCGCGCGCCCCACGCCTTCGCCTCGGAGGCGCACCACGAAGCGCTCCTCGGTGCGGGCGAGGCGGAGCTCGGGATCGCCGGCGAGCGACTCTTTCTGGGGCGCGAGCCGCGTCGTCGAGACCCCGAGCACCACGTCGCACGACGAGGGCAGCCCCGCGGAGAAGCGCTGCTCGAGGCGCGTCGTGACCGCCCGCATGGTCGCGCGGGAGAAGAGCGCGATCGCGGTCGTGCCCTTGGGATCGTAGAGCCCGGGGAAGCCGACGTCCGACCAGGTCTGGAAGAGCGGCCCCTGCTGCGGGTCGTCGATCTTCGGCGAGCACCCGGTGAGCAGCGAGAGAAGGCTGTTGATGCTGCCCGCCGAGGCCCCGGTGGCCACCTTCAGCTCGACGAAGCCTGGTGAGGTCTTCAGGGTCTCGAGGAGCTCGTGGAGGAACCCGGCCTCGTAGGCGCCGAGCGACACGCCGCCGGACACCACCAGCGCGAGCGGGATGGGCCGCGCCCTCGGCGGCGGCTCGGCGGGGATCGGCAGCGTGTTCGTCGGCGGCGGCGGCGTGCTGTCGGCCCACGCGAGCGGCGCCACGAACGCGGACGCGACCGCGACCGCGACGGCGAACGCGGAGGACGCGGCGGCGGCGCGCCGCGTCCACGGGACCTGGGCGCGCGCGCTCCGAGCTCTGCAGGACATCGTCTCAGGAATACAGCAGTTTTGCGCGCGTGGGCGGCCGCGCTCCCCCCTCCCTGCGCCATGTCGGGCCGGGCAGCGCCGCGCGACGCGAGTTGCGGTAGGCTGCGCCCATGACAAAGCGCTTCAAGGCCGCCGTCATCGGCGGAAGTGGCTACGGCGGCGGCGAGCTCATTCGACGGCTCCTCCTCCACCCGGAGGTCGAGCTCGCGCGGGTCGCGTCGATCGACCTCGTGGGCGAGCCCCTCTCGGCGGCGCACCCGAACCTCGAGGGTCGATCGTCGCTCGTGTTCGAGGGCCTCACGCCCGCCGAGGCGGCGCGCGACATGGACGTGGTGCTGCTCGGGCTCCCGCACAAGGTCGCGGCCACCAAGATGCCCGAGCTGCTCGCGTCGGGCGCGAAGATCGTCGACCTCTCGGGCGACTTCCGCCTGCGTGATCCGGCCGTCTACAAGCGCTATTACCACGCGGAGCACCCCTGCCCCGACAAGCTCGCGGGCACCTTCGTGTACGGCCTGCCCGAGCTCAATCGCGACCGCATCCGCGAGGCGCGGTACGTGGCGTCGCCGGGGTGCTTCGCGACGACGATCGAGCTCGCGCTCCTGCCCCTCGCGCGGGCCGGGCTGCTCACCGGGCCGGTGGAGGTCGTCGGCATCACCGGCTCCTCGGGCAGCGGCGCCGTGCCGAGCGCGGGCACCCACCACCCGGTGCGCGCCGTGAACCTTCGCACGTACAAGCCGCTCGACCACCAGCACATCCCCGAGGTCGTGCAGACGCTCGAGGAGGCCGGCGCGACGAACCTGGCCCTCCGCTTCGTGCCTGTGAGCGCGCCGCTCTCGCGAGGCATCTTCGTGACCTGCTTCGCCCACGTGGCGGGCGTCACGAAGGACGTCTTGCGTGCACTCTACACGAACCTCTACGCCGACGAGCCGTTCGTGCGCGTGCCGCAGAAGCGCCTGCCCGAGGTGGTGGCGGTGTCCGGCACGAACTACGCCGAGGTCGGCTTCGAGCTCGGCGCCGACACGGCCGAGCCCGGTCGCTCGGTGGTGGCGTGCTTCGCCGCGACCGACAACCTCATCAAGGGCGGCGCCGGGCAGGCGATCCAGTCGATGAACCTCCTGCTTGGCCTCGACGAGCGGCTCTCGCTCGAGGACCCCGGCGGGTACCCGTGACCGCGATCGAGAAGGGGCGCGCCGTCGTCGTGAAGCTCGGCGGCGAGGTGGTCAAGGGGCCTTACCTCTCGGCGATCTGCGGAGACTTGAAGGAGCTCGCGCATACGCGCCCGGTGGTCGTGGTGCACGGCGGCGGCCCGCAGGCGACCGAGCTCCAGAAGCAGCTCGGCCAGACCCCGAACGTGGTCGCCGGGCGGCGCATCACCGACGCGGCGACCCTCGACGTCATGAAGATGACTGTGGCCGGCCAGGTCAACGTCGACCTGTGCGCCGCGCTGGTCCGCGCCGGGGCCCGCCCCGTGGGGCTCCACGGCGCGAGCTCGTGCGTCGTGCGCGCGGTCAAGCGCCCCCCGCGGGTCGTCGCGGGCGGCGGCCCCGACCCCATCGACTTCGGGCACGTGGGCGACGTGGTCGGCCTCGGCGAGGAGCTCCTCGCGACGCTCGTGTCGGCCGGCTACCTCCCGGTGCTCGCGTCTCTCGGCGCCGACGAGACGGGTGCAGTCTACAACATCAACGCCGACGTCGTGGCGAACCGCGTGGCGGTGTTCCTCGACGCGGCCGCGCTCGTGCTCGTGACCGACGTGCCCGGAGTCATGGGCGACCTCGCCGATCCTGCCACGCGGATCCCGCGGATCACGCGGGCGGACAAGGCCCGCCTCATCGCCGAGGGCGTCGTCACGAAGGGCATGATCCCCAAGCTCGAGGAGTCGTTCGCGGCCATCGCCGAGGGCGTGCGCGCGGTCCACGTCGTAGGGCGGCTCGCGCCCACCGATCTGTTCCGTGAGATCGAGGCCCCGGGCTCCGTCGGCACAGTGCTCGTGGAGGCGTGACGACGCGCGCGCCGCTCAGCCGGATCGTTCGGCGAGCGCCGCGCGGAGCCTCGCGAGCTCGGCCTCTGCGGCGTCCGCGCGCGCACGCGCTTCGTCGGCGCGAGCCTTCGCTTCGTCGGCGCGAGCGCGCTCGAGCTCGTCGTACGTCCGGACGAGCGCTGTCCCCTCCGCGTCCTCCGCGAGGCGCAGCGCCACCTCGAGGCGCTGGAGCGCCGGGCGCCCCTCGGCCAGGTACGGCGCGACCACGAACCACTTGCCCAGCACCACGCTGTACGTGCGCTCGTCTTGCACCACGCGCTCGACGAGATCGCCCTTCACCGACTCCCACGCTCGGATGCGCTCCCCCACCTTCGCGTCGGCGTCGAAGGTGACGACCTCGAGCACGCCCATCGCGGCGAAGCGGTCGAGCTTCTGGGAGAGCGTGAGCTTCTCCTCGGTGTCACTCAGGCTCAGGATTTCCACGCACAGCTCCGGCGCGCCCTTCTGCCAGGTCTTCCAGGACGTGATCGACTCGCCGGGCACGCCCAGCTTCACAAAGCCGTCTGGAGCACACTTCCGCCGTGGGTCCAGCGGATCGAAATACACGAATTGATCTGCGCCGATGGAGGCGTGCTCGCCGGGGAGCACCGCCGCGAGTACCTGATAGAGCAGCTCGCACAGGCGCTTGTGACGGTGACTCTCGCTCATCTCCCACTCCGGATCGCTGTCGGGGAAGTGCAGCGGCCGGATGGCGCGGACGTACGTCGCCTTCTCTTGGCGAAGCGGAGCGGTCGTCATGCTCTCCATCGTAGGCCACCTTCGCGCCGGCTGCATGTCTGGGCCCTTTGCAGCGGCCGTGCCGTGCGCGGGGCGGCGCGATTCGCGGGCGACGAGCCGGGCGGGTGGCGTCACGGACGTCGCGAGGGGTGTCCGTGGGCGGCTCGTGGCTCGGCGCGTGGAAGGCCCTGCGGCGAGAAACGACGGTGGTGGCGCTCAGCCGAATCGCTCGGCGAGCGCGGCGCGGAGCCTCAGCAGCTCGGCCTCCGCCGCGTCGGCGCGCGCGCGCTCTTCGTCGATGCGAGCCACCGCCCGCGCATGGTCTTCTTCGGCCCGCGCACGCTCCTCTTCCGCCCCTTTCCGCGCACGCTCCTCTTCCGCCCGCGCACGCTCTTCTTCGGCGCGCGCACGCTCGAGCTCGTCGGGGGTCGGCACGAGCGTTCGGCCTTCGGCGTCCTCGGCGAGGCGCAGCGCCGCGTCGAGGCGCTGGAGCGCGGGACGCCCCTCGGCCAGGTACGGCGCGACCACGAACCACTTGCCCAGCACCACGCTGTACGTGCGCTCGTTCAGGACCACGCGCTCGACCAGATCGCCCCTCACCGACTCCCACGCCCGGATGCGCTCTCCGATCTTCGCGTCGACGTCGAACGTCACGACCTCGAGCACGCCCATCGCGGCGAACCGCTCGAGCTTCTGGGGCAGCGTGAGCTTCTCCTCCGTGTCCGACGGGCTCAGGATCTCCACGCACAGCTCCGGCGCGCCCTTCTGCCAGGTCTTCCAGGAGGTGATCGACTCGCCGGGCACGCCCAGCTTCACGAACCCGTCCGGCGCGCACTTCCGACGAGGGTCCAGCGGATCGAAATACACGAACTGATCCGCGCCGATCGAGGCGTGGTCGCCCGGAAGCACCGCCGCGAGGACCTGATAGAGCAGCTCGCACAGGCGCTTGTGGCGGTGACTCTCGCTCATCTCCCACTCCGGATCGCTGTCGGGGAAGTGCAGCGGCCGGATGGCGCGGACGTAGGTGACGCCCTCTTGGCGGAGCGGAGCGCTCGTCATGCTCCCCATCGTAGGCCACCTCGGCGCCGGCTGCATGCGAGGGCCTTTGCAGCGCTCGTGCCGTAAGCGTGGCGGCGCGATTCGCGGGGCGACGAGCCGGGTGGGTGCCGTCACGGACGTCGCGAGGCGTGTCCGCGGCCGAACGATTCCGGTCGAGGCGCGGTCGAGGTGGCCTCGCGCGATGGGCCTTCCCGGAGGTGCTTCACGCTCCCCACAAAACGACGCGAGACCCGTGCAAACTGCACGGATCTCGCGCCACGACCCTGGAGGGCCGAGCTTCAGCTCACTTCTTCGCGCCCGCGCTGCCGCCGCCGCTCGCCGAGGCGCTCGCCTTGACGTCGACCGAGACGCTCACGTTCGCCTGGATGCTCGCCGCGCCGTCGATCGCGCCCTTGAAGGGAGCCGCGAAGCAGTTCGTGAGGCGACCCGTGACCATCGCGCCCTGGGCCGCGCCCGCGCTGGCCGCAATGTCCTTGATGCTCGCCTGAACACCCTCGACCGCCGCCTTGCCGCTCAGCGCGACCTTGGGCGCGGAGGTGGCGAGGCCGACGGCGACCTTGAGGACGATGGGGAGGTTCTTCTCGATGGTGGCCTTGAAGTCCGCCGCCGCCTTCGCGTCCGCCGCGCCGGTGATGACCACGCCGACCTGCGCCGGGCTGCACTCGGCCTTGGCGGACACCTTGGCGTCGCACTGGCCCTTGCACTCCGCGCTCATCTCCGGCGGCTTGACCTCGCCGGTGCACTTCGGCGCCTTCATCTCGGCCGAGCACGAGCCGCCGCAGGTGCCTTCGCACTTCGCGGCCGCCTTGAGCTTGCAGCTGCCGCCGCACTTGCCCTTGCACTCGCCCTGCACGCTCGCGTCGCACTTGCCGTCGCAGGTGCCCGCGCACGCCGCGCCCTTCGAGTCCTTGCCGTCGCACTTGCCGGTGCAGTTGCCGGAGCAGCTGCCCTTCATGGCCGCGTCGCACTTGCCGCTGCACTCGCCGTCGCACTTGGCGCCCGCCTCGACCTCGCAGGTGCCCTCGCACTTCGCGTCGCAGGAGCCCGAGAGCTTGCCGGGCTCGCACTCCACCTTCGCGCTGCCGCCGGAGACCTTCGCGTCGCACTTGGCGGCGCAGTCGGCCATGACGCCGACGTCGGCGCGGCAGACGGGCGCCTTCACCACGAGGGCGATCTTCGCGTTCGCGCCGATCTTGCCCTTCACGTCGCCCATGGCCTTCGCGGCGGCCTTGCAGGCCTCTTCGCCGGTCTTGAACGCGGTCGCGTCGCCGAGGTCCTTCGCGATGCCGCCGCAGGCGGTCATGAGGTCGGCGTCGATCTTCCCGGCGAACTCCTTGATCTCGATGCTGGCGATGACGCCCGCCTTGAGCTTGGCGCCCGCCTCGGCCGAGATCTTGAACTCCTTGGCGAAGTCGAGGCTCGTGAGGGCCTCGACCGTGAGGTCGGGGCAGCTCCCCGCGGCGGCGATATCGCCGAAAACCCGGGGACCTTCGGGATGGCGCCGCAGTCCATGAGCAGCGGGCTCAAGATCATCCCAGACTTACGATGGGCAAAGAAAGTTGTGCGCCCAGGCTTCGTCAGATCCTCTTTCATCGCGCGGCCGACCCTGGCCACAGCATTTGAACGGGCGGTCTAGCATGGCGCGCGCTCGCGTTGAAAAGGGCCGAACTCCGCCCCCATGAAGGGACGCCCACGCTCCCCCTCCTGAGACCCAGGGACTGTTGACTTTCGTTCAATAGAACCTACCCTGACGCCCATGAGCGAGCCGACGCCACTCCCCACCCATGAGCACGAGGCGCTTCACCGCCCCGCCT